>UQZE01000007.1 GCA_900545325.1 uncultured Eubacteriales bacterium | reverse complement strand
CGTCGCCCCAGCCCGCTTTTTTCGTCGGGGGCGCTTCTTCGTGCGTTTCGGGCGCCTTGTAGTTCTTCTTCATTTTTCCTCTCCTTTTATATTAAATTTGTCGCCGCTTTGCCGGGCAACGTTTCGCCTTTTTCATAATGCGTGATTACGGAATCCAGCGTGATATAGCCGTAATCGGAAGTTCCGCGGTCCACGATTTCCATATATATTTTGCATCCGACGTATTGCGGATCGAAGGTATAATGATACTGGATAAGGTTTTGTATCTGCATGCCCTGCGAGAGCGAGGGAAAGCCCTTGTCGTTCCAGTTATCGTTGGAAAACCGGCCTATCTCCACGGCGCCGCCGTCCGATACCGCGTAAAAGCTGATATACACGAGTTCGGGATTTTTCGCCGCGCCGAGCTTAAAGGAAATGCTCGCGCTTTCGCTCAGCGTGAACGTTCCCGAACGCAGCACCCCGGTCTGTTCGTCCGTACTCGAAAAGAAATACAGTCCGCTCTTGTTATAGGGAATGTTTTCCGCCCAGAACGTTTCGTCCGAAAGGATATTCTCGGGCGCGCCTATGTTGCCTTCCGTTACCGTCCAGCCCTCCAGCGTTCCCTTTTCAAACGTGCCGTTATAGAGCTGATATTCGCTCGTTTCCTCCATTTCGTAATCAAACGTCAGCTGATAGGCTTCGGAGGCATACATGAAAGTCGGCCTCGTTTCGTGGTAAGTGATAACGCTGTCCAGCACCATGCAGCCCAGATCGTCTGCGGAATCGTTCATATCGACGGCCTCTATATACATCTTCTGCCCCAAAAACGCCGAAAAATCTGCGTAATACTGCACGAGATTGAGAAGTTTCATGCCGTTTGCGACGTAGGGGAACTGAAAGTTTTTGTATTTGACGTTGCTGAAACGCGCGATCTCCGAGGCCGTGCCGTCGTCGTTCGCGAGCATGATCCTCAGATATGTGAGCGACTGGTCCATACAGCCGCCGAGCTTGAACGAGATGTATCCGCTGCCGCCCAGGGTGAATACCGAAGAGCGCATCCTGCCCGTGGCCTCGGGGCGGTAATAACCGTAATGGTAGTCGCCGTCGCGGTCATAAGTGATATTCTCGTTCCACCAAACGTCGGAAGCGTTCACGCCCTCGTTGGAAAAAGCCAGCCCTTCGGTAACGGTCCAGCCCGCGAGCGAACCCGTTTCAAAGCCGCCGTTTGCGATCTGGTTTTCCGTACCCTCAGCCTCCGTTTCGTACACCTTCACCTTGTCGTATACGGCGCCCGCCGCCTGCTCGCCTTCCTCGCTGTAAGTGCGGATATCGTCCACCGAAATGTAACCGTAATAATAAGATCTGTCGTTGTCTACGATGCGGATATACATTTCCTGACCGAGGTAAGCGCTGAGATCGAGATAATAGGTATAGTAATTATCGGTATTATAGACGTTTGCCGCATACTGCGACGGATTGACGTAAGCCGTGGTATGCTTGAGGAAATACTCGTTTTCCTGCTTGGCGATCATTTTGTCGTTTTCCGCGAGATACACGCCCACATAACAGCGTTCGCCCGCGGGTTTTACCGCGCCGTTGTCCCCTTCGAGCCGCGTGGCGCCGCCCGCGATCTTCATGGACACGGTGCCCGTGCCGCCGAGCACGAAGTTAGAGGAGCGCAGCACGCCCGTAAAGGAGTTAGGCACGCCGTCGTAAAAACCTTTGCCGTACAGGTGCCAGTTACCCGACTGGTTGATCGCGATCTCGTTGTGATTTTCGTCCTCTTCAAAGGAAAAGGTGCTCTTTGTGGTAACGTTGTCCTCGCTGAAGGCGTTGCCGCTCTCCACCGTCCACCCCGTGAGGTCGCCCGTTTCGAAACCGCCGTTCACGATGCTGAATTTGCTTTCGTCCGTCTTTTCCTGTTTTTTGCAGGCTCCCAGCCCGAAGGCGAGGAGTACGCACATGAAAAGCGCTATGAATTTTTTCATTTCACTCCCTCCTTACGCGTCTTTGATGCTGCCCGTGTTGCCGTAATACGCGGGGGTTACCGTATCGGAATAAGCGGAGCCGAGCCTGTATATCGTGAGGTCGGAAACGCTCAGCACGCAGCCTTCCGCAAAGAAGCTGAGATAATCGGAATCTTCGTATTTCGGATACATGCGCGAGGTGAAACTCACTTTGCCGTCGATATATATTTCCAGCATGGAGCGGTCGAGATAAACGATCACGTCATGTTCTTTTTCCGTATTTTCCCATACGTGGGAATTTTTCAGTCCCTGTACGTAAAGCGAGGTCTGCGAACGGTCCACGTACACGCCGTTTTCCGCAAAAACGAGGGCGGTGCGCTCGGTCTGGTTGAGGGAATTGTTATAGGGATTATAGCGCACGTACAGCCCCGCCTTGTAATTCGAGGCAGTTTCCGAAACGGTTATTTTCGCCCGTATTTCCAGCAGATCGCCGCGCACCTGCCCTATCGCCGCGTTCGCCTGTTCCGCCGACATGGATGCGCCGTTTTCATAAAGCGTTTCCTGCCGTAAGGCGGTGAGTTCGGGAATCGGCTCCACGTTCAGGCTGTGTCCGTCCTCCGAAAGGAACAGTTCCACGGGCAGGCTGGCGTTGTGCGCCCAGCCCGAATAATAGTTGTGCGTGGTGCCGGCTTCCTTTCCCTGCGCGATGGCGAAGAGCACGGTGCGGCCCTGCGTATACGTTTTGCCCGCAGCCGCGTCCTCCTCCGTGAGATAGGTGAACCCCGTCTGCCCCGTGAAGATACCGTAACCGTAATCGAGCAGGCGGGGCGATTCGTACCCCGCGTCGGGAACGAATTTTTTCGCCTCTTTATCGAACGTGCCTATCCAGTAATAACATTCGACCGTGCGGGAATCGTCGGCATATTGCGGAGTGAGAAAGAATACGTATTTCTGCTGACTGCCGTCCTTCGTGCTGACGGGCAGGAGCTGAATACATTCCCAGTGGATGCCAGCTTCCTCCGCCGCGGATTCGAACACGTAGCCGTGGTATTCCCAGTCGCGCATATCCGAGGAGGTGAAAAACAATGCGCCGCCGCTCGACGCGCCCTCCTTTCCGGAACCGACCATCATGTAATACACGCCCTCGTCCTGCCATATAAAAGGATCGCGGAACTGGTTAATCTTGCCCATGCCCGCTTCCTGGGTGATCGCGACCTTATCCTCCACTACCCATTCTTCAAGATAAGGATCGGTCGGATCGGCGCAATGCGCGAAGGCGATGTTCTGCCCGCTGTACGTCGTCGTGGTCGTGCCCGCGGTGATGACCAGCCACGGCGTGCCGTCCGGTCCGATAACCGCGCCGCCCGTCCACACGCCGTCGGGACAGATATCCTTTGTCGGCACCACGGCCTCTTTCACGTACTTCCAATGCACCATGTCCTCGCTCACCCAATGCGACCAGCGGATCTGCGCCCAGTACGGGCCGTTGGGATTGCTTTGATAGAACAGATGATAATAACCGTTGTAATAAAACGCGGCGTGCGGTTCGTTCATCCACATTCCCGGCGGAATGGCGTGGTACTGCGGGCGGTATCTGTCGCCCTCGTAAACGGAAGAATCCAGCATGACGTCCGCATAGTCGCACGCGGGATGCCCCGCCGCGTCCTTATCTTCATAAAGCGCCTTAACCTGCGCATGGGAAAGTTCGGTTTCGTAGATATAAACTTCGTCCAAGAGCCCCGCCACGAGGTTACAGTCGATGCCGTACACCGACGCGGGGTCGATGTATTTGCCGATACGGAGCGGATCGGAAGACGGCACGATCTCGCAGCCGGCGTATTCGTTGTATATCTGTTCGTAAACGAGTTCGCCGTTCAGATACAGGCATACCCTGCCGCTCGACGCGTCGTACGAGGCCGCGACGTGGCTCCATTCGTACAAGGGCAGGTAGTTCACGGGATCATAAAACGCCGCGGTGAAAGTATTGCCCGTTTCGGGATCCTGCAGAGCGACTTTTAATCCCCATGTGCCGAGATAGCCGTAACCGAGCAGCCAGCCTTCCTGCAAGCCGACGTCGCCCTTGCCTGCAATACAGGTAAGCCCCTCCGTCTTGAAGTTGTTTTCAAACACGCGCGGCGCCACCCATGCGCTGAGCGTGAGCGCCCCCGTGCTCAGGTTTTTAAAGCTGTCGTCCTCGATATAGTTAGACACGCCGTCCATGTAGAGGCAGCTGCCCTTCACGCCCTCGCGCCACAGCGGTTCGCCGGAAGGTTTCATGAGGTTCTGCTGGTTGGAGGCGGCGTAAACGTTATATATTTCGTGCGTTTTTCCGCTCACCTTTTCCTTTGCGTAAGAGCCCTCGCCTTCATCGAAAGAATAATACGCCGCGAGTCCGTCCGACACCGCGCCCTTTTCGGCGCAGCCCGCCGTGCCCGCCGCGCCGAACGCAAGCGCGCACGCCAGCAAACAAGTTCCCGCTTTTTTAAAAAATCCTCTCTTCATATATTTCCTTTCCTTAAATTTTCAATCCCCCCGCGCCGATTCCTTCCACGATGTATTTCTGGGCGAAAACATAGATGAGAAAGATCGGTATGCTCGTGATGACGAGCGACGCCATGACTTCGCCCGTAGTTACGCCCTCTATGCTCTGAATGGTGGTCAGAGCCGCCTGGATCGGATACAGCGGCCACCGCCCCGCCTGCGGGCTGGGCAGCACCATGGTCGGCCAGATATAGTCGTTCCACACGCCGATAAAGGCGAAGGTCGCCACCGTCGCCACGATTGGCGCGGAAAGCGGCATCATGATCACGAAAAATATTTTCAGCTGAGACGCCCCGTCGAGTTGCGCCGCCTCGATATATTCCTTCGATATGTTCGTAAAGAACTGCTGAAACAGGAATATATTGAACACGCTGACGAGCGGCGGAAGAATGACCGCCAGCACCGTGCCCGAAAGGCCGAGGTTATGCACGATGGAATACAGCGGGATAATGGTGGTTTCCACGGGCACGATAAGCAAAAACATGATGAGAAAACTGACGAATCCCTTGCCCGGAAAATTGAATTTCGCCATCACGTATCCCGCGAGCGCGTTGACTAAGATATTCCCCGCCACGACGGCGAGCGCGTAACCCATGCTGTTGAGGCCGTATTTCCATATGTCGTACTGCGTGAGCACCCTGGCGTAATTGTCGAAAAAGGTGCTCAGATCCTTCACATACGGCAGAAAGGTGCGGAAAGAACCGAGATCGTTCGCGTACTGCAGTTCGGTCTTGGTGCTCGTTACGATCATCCATACGAGCGGAAAGACGAAGAATACCGCGATAAGCGCGCAGCACACGTAAGTGATCGTGTGCGCCGTTATTTTTTTCGCCCTGCGGGCGCCGCCTTTAACGCGCATTTCAGTCCTCCTCCTTCAATAGATATCTTTGCAAAAACGTGATGGCGCCGATAACGATCGTCATCAGGAGCGCTATCGCAGAGGAATAACCTACCCAGCGATAAGTATAGCCCTCGATATACATGAGATAGTTCAGCGTGATGGTGAACGATTGTTTCCCCGTCATTAACATGGGCTGCACCATGATCTTGCACGCGCCGATAAACACCGTGATGATGACGAAAGTTACCACCGAACGCAGCCCGGGCACGGTAACGGAAGAAAATTTTCTGAATACGTTGGCCCCGTCGAGTTCAGCGGCCTCGTACAGCGTTTCGTCTATGCCCTTCAGCCCCGAAAGGAAAATGAGCATCTGGTAGCCGCATCCCTGCCAGGCGGAAACGAGAACGATCCAATACATCGCCCCCTGCGGGTCGTAGAGAAAGCTGACGGGTTCCATGCCCAGCCGCACGAGGAAGGAATTGAGAAGCCCCGTTTCCCCTCCTCCGAGGATACGCACCCACAGAAAGGACGTTACCGTGAGAGAGATGACCACGGGCGCGAAGAAAAGCACCTTGAATATGCCCATGCATCTAAGCCGCTTGTTGACGAGGAGCGCCAGCCCCAGCGCCATGCCGATTTGCAGCGGCACGACGAATACCACGAATTTCGCCGTATTGACGATGGCGTTGTACATATCGCCTTTATTCGCGATATTTTCTATGATATCCTTGAAATTTTTCAGCCAGACGAACTCCGTTTCGTCGGGTTTCAAAAGATAATAATCGGTAAAAGCGTATCCCAGCGAGTAGACGATGGGCAGCAGCACGAATACGCATATGAGCGCAATGGCCGGCAGCAGCATCAAATAGGAGCAAACGCTTTCCTTTGCCGAATATCGGATATTTTTGTGCGGCGATCTGCGCGCGGCGACGATATCTTTGGCGATAAACGCGCCGAAGACGAGCAGAAACGCGCCGACGATCGCAAGGCTTGTCAGTATCATGATTTTCCCTCGCTCTTATTTATAGCGGTCGAGATTGTTTTGCAGAGATGACGTCTGCGTCGAAACCACGGCGTTTACGTCGTTGTTGTTCCTCAGGTCGTTCACGATGCTCTGGAACGCGCTCGTGAATTCGGGATAAGCGACCGTACCGGGACGCGTCTTTCCCGTTTTGATCAGCTGATCGTAAAGGATATATTCGGGCGAACCCGGCTGATAGGCCTTTTTGTCGATCGCGCTCTGCCGCGCGGGAATCATGCCCGTGGCGTTGGTGATCGTAACCGAGCTGTCCGCAGATACCAGCCATTCGAGCACGATAGCCGCCTTTTCCGCGGATTTGGTCTGTGTTGTCATGCCGAACGACCAGCTGCCCGTGGCAGAGGCGGAAGAGGTTCCCTTTGGATAGGGAAGTATACCCCAGTCGTCGCCGAGCTGCTGGGAATACTGGTTTTCAATTTCGGGGATAGACCAGCCGCTCGAAAGGTACATGGCGTATTTGCCCGTATAAAAACCGACGTCGCTCGCGTCGTAAGAGGTATACCCGTTGTTCACCCAGTTTCTGATCTTCTGGAAAGCGGCTTTTGTCGCCTGGGAATCGAGATAGCCCGTTGCCGTCATGCCGTCGGCGGAGAGGAAAGAACCGCCCTGCGCCAGAATGAGGGGATACAGCAGATAAGTGGCCGTTTCGTCGCTCGCCTTGTAAAGCTGCAGATCGATTGGCAGGTCGCATTGCGATTTCAGTTTCTGACAGATACTTTCGAATTTCTCGAACGTCCAGGCGTTGTCCGCCGTCATGCCCTCCACTTCGGAAAGCACGCCCGCCTTGCGGAAAAGGGCCTTGTTATAGTAAATGCCCGCGCTCGATTCCTGAATGGGCAGCCCGTATAACCTGCCTTCGTAAGTATTTTTGCTTATTTCAAAAAAGTCCGACTGCGTATCTTCCGAGATAAGTTCGGTAATGTCTTTCAAAATGCCCGCGTCCGCATAGCTCCAGGTGTTGGGCGCGTCGAACGTGATGATGTCGGGAAGGTTCCCGTTGTTCATCATGTTGATGAGTTCGGTTTCGTAGCCCGTCGCGCTGTTGGAGCGCGGCTTGTATTCCACGCGCACCTTTATCTTGTTGCTCTTGGCCGTTTCGCTCACGTTGAAAGAATCGGTAACCTGTTTATAAGCCTTGCCCTCCGCAGACTGTTCCGCCACGTGCACCATGATCTTGACGATTGTGTTGCCGGAAGCGTCCGTTTCCGGCTCGTCGTTCTTCTTGCACGCGAAAAACGTAACGCTCATTGCCGCCGCCAGCAGTACGGCCAGCGCGCTGAAAAGTAATTTTTTCATAAACTGCCTCCTTTTATTTATCTGCGCCGTATTGCACGAATCTCGCTTTCAACACGGTCTTGATCGGAACTTTTTCGTTTCTGATTTTGCCGAGCAGAACGCGCACGGCCGCCCTGCCGAGTTGTTCGACGGGCTGTTCCACGTACGCGATCTTGTTCTTCAGCTCGCCCGTCTTGATCTGCACGCCGTCGAAAGAAACGACTTTGAGGCGGCTCGGTATATCGATGCCGCAACGTTCGCAGTGCGTAAAGATCATATTGGTCATCGCGTCGCCGGAAACGAACACGCCGTCTATATCGCCGTATTCTTCAAACAGCGATTCCACGAGCGGCTGTTCCTCCCCGTGCTTGATAACCTCGCTCTTGACGACGACGGGCAGGCCGTTCTTTTCCATGACCGCGCGGTAGGCGCGTTCCCTTTCCATGACCTCCGAGCCGACCAGCGTTTTGCCGCCGATATAGGCGACCTTCCTGCAACCCTGCGCGAGCAGCCATTCGCACGCCTTTACGGAAGAGTCGAAGTTATCGCTCGTAACGAAGGGCACGTTGTCGAAATGTCTGTCCATGGAAACGATGGGCAGGGAGGATAAATCCTCGTCTTTATAGTCGTAATGCGTAATGAAAATAATGCCGTCCACGTCCTTTTTCTTCAGCTTTTCTATCATGGCGTATTCCTTGCTCTGGCGGCTCTGACTGCTTGAAACGAGCAGAGAATAGCCGTTTTTATCGAGTTCGTCCTCGATATAATAGGCTATTTTGGAAAAGAACGGGTGATCGATGACGGGCACCAGAAGCGCCACTATTTTATTTTCCTTTTTTCTGAAACTCACCGCGAGGGAATTTCTCTTGTAATCGAGCGCGCGGATGGCGTTGAGCACGTTTTCCTTCGTTTCCTCGCTCACGCCCTTTTCGTCGTTGAGCACGCGGGAAACGGTGTCTAAGCCCACGCCGGCGTAGCGCGCCACGTCTTTAATGCTTGCCATATTATTTCTCCTTTTTGGCCCGCGTCCTCTTGACGACGACGAACGCGAGCACCGCGGCGATAAGCGCCGCCTCTATGCCGCCGACCACGTAGAAGAGCACGTCGCCCCAGCCCGCTTTTTTCGTCGGGGGCGCTTCTTCGTGCGTTTCGGGCGCGATCACGCTGAACGTTACGCGATCTTCCCCGAAGATCACCGTAACCGCGTTAACTCCGCCGACAAGCGTTTCCGCACCGATGGTGAGCACGCCGTTTTGCACCTCGTAACCCGACACGGCCGCGCCGTTAACCTCCACGCCCGTAACCTCCGACGAACCGATATTGACGTGCACGTCGGAAAGAATGTCGAGCGTTACGTCCCCGACAGCGGGCAGAGAGCTTTTCACGTTTATCACAAATTCGTCCGTGCCGCTCTCCGATACCGCGACGAACGCATGACGGCCCTCCCGCAGGGTGTTCAGATACGCCGCGGAAAGCACCAGCTCGTTGCCGTTCTGCCGATAAAATTCCCTGCTCACCAACGTGTTCCCCAGGGTAAAGTCGAACAATTCCTCCACATAGCTGTCGGACGAAAGATAAAGCGTTACGTCCCCGCCGCCGAACTCGTAGTCCCCGCTGTGCGCGGCGAAGTATTTCACCGAACGGAACAAAGCCCTGCCGTTAAACACGTTGAGACCGAGCAAACCGCTTTCCGGGGCGTTTTCGTCCGTAAAAGAGCCCGCGAGCGAACCGTTGAAGTAATAGGTGAACGTATTGCCCTCCGCCTTGACGCGGAGCGTTACCTCGTCGAACACGCCGACGGATTTTTCAATGAAAGACCTTTCCGCAGACCACACTTTCACGATGCCCTGTTTGCGGTCGTAATTCGCGGCGTAATAAAAATCCATGTTTTCGTCCGCGCGGAAAATGAGCGCCGCAGCTTCCGCGCCCGCCACCGAAACGGTGGTTTCCAGCGTGAAATCTCCCGCCGTTTCCTCCGCGAGGATAAAGCCGTCGCCCGTCATCTCGCCGCTGATGCCCTCCGCCTGCGAATGCCAGCCGCCCGCCGTTATCCCCTCTTTTTTGAAAGTGAGATTGCTCGCCGAAGCGTCGCCCTGAAGCACGCTGACCTCCAGCGTCTTGCGGTCGAGCGCCTCTCCGTCGGCGCCCAGCAGGGTTACGGTTATTTCCGTCTGTCCGCTGCCGACCGCGGTGAGTTTCGCGCCGTTTTCGGTAGGTTCGACGGCAACGATCCCCTCGTCCGCGGCAGACCACTGCAAAGTTCCCTCGCCGCTCACGTAGGCGGAAATTTCCGTTTCGTCGGTAATGAGCGTATCGAGCTCCGCGCTTTCCGCCGACAGCGTGAGTTTGGCCTCTCCCGACTCCTCTCTGTAAACAGAAGCCGTTTCCTCGATCGCAACGTTCACTTCCGCCGTGCCGCCCTCCACGAAAAATTCCATGCCGTCCGAATAGTATCCCGCGTAGGTGTTCGCGTAAAAGGCCTGCGTAAAGTCTTCGCAAAACATTTCAAGGCTGCCGCGATCGAGCAGAATGGTAAAGTCGTAGACGCCGTCCGCGCGCACGAAATCGTGTATGCCCGTGGCGTAAAGACCGGAATAATTCGCGATGACGGTATTGCCCGAAGAGGTATGCCGCCTGTCGAGGTAATACCCGTTTTCCTTGTCGAAACCGACTTCGGTGTATTCGTCCTCGCCGATAAAGACGCGGAACCCGAATTTATCGGCTTCGGTCTTTACCTCCGCGGTGATCCTGAGCGTATTGCCCGAAACGCCCGCAAGGATATTCTCCCCTTCTTTCACCGTTGTTCCTTCCGCGCGGAAGATCTCTTCGGAAATGCTGTCCGCGGAGATCGGCGTCTGGCGCAGAAGGTAAGTGCCGCCGACGTTTTTCAGCGAATATTCCACGGGGAACGTGAAACCGCAGTTCCAGATCGAACGGTTGTTCGCCTGCGCGCCCGTATCGGGGCCGACCGCCTGTTCGCCGAACACCCACTCGTGTCCGTCCATGGGCGGCTGATACCCCGGCTGGCCCGCGAACCAGCTGACGCCCACGACCCTGCCGTTATACGCGCTGTTTTCGCTGTCGATATAAAAGGTCTGCGTGGCATACGAGCCGTTCGCGTTGTCGAGGTCGAACACCTTTACGTCGGCAGCCTCGGTCGCGGGATCGGTCAGTTCCACGCCGAACTGATCCACAAATTTGATTTTGCCGTTTTCATAGGAGAGATCGCCCACGATATAGGCGATGCCGCTGACGTTGATCACCCATTTTTCACCGCCGTCCGCGGGCAGTTTATATACGTCGGGACATTCCGCGTAAACGGGCGTCTGCGAACTGAGCGTCCAGTTCACGAGATCGGTGGAAACGTAAAAACGGAAACGGCCTCCGCCCACGATTATGCCCCACACGCCCTCTTCCACTTCAAAGACTTTCGGATCGCGAAAAGTGATGCCGTTTTCCACCGTGGCGCCGTCTATAATGCATTTGTGTTTGATGAAGGAAATGCCGCCGTCCAGGCTGTACGCCATCCATTGATCCTGATCGGGTCCTCCGTCCGCCGTGTAGTAGATGAGAATATTAGCGGAACCGTCGTATTCGGGACTTTCAAGACTGTCGAACAGTCCGCTGACGTTATCCTTATCGATAATGGCCGAACCCGACCACATGAAACTGCCGTCGGTCGGCAGCAGGGCGATCGGCAGGTTTTCCCAATGCAGCAGATCTCTGGAACGGGCGTGCCCCCAATACATGTCGCCCCATGTCTTCTGAAAGGGCTGCGTCTGAAAATACAGATGATAGTATTCGCCGTCGAACACCAGTCCGTTGGGGTCGTTGTTCCACCCGCTGAACTGCGAATAGTGGTACTGGTTTCTGTAAAGTTCGGTGTAATGCGTGAAGTCACCCTCGCCGTAATATATCTCGCCGAACTCCGCCGTCGCGTTGTACACGTTCAAACCTATCGCGCCGCCGTCGTAAACGACGCCCCCGGCAAGGGAGTTGAGTGAAAGCGCGCCGTCAAAGCAAAACCGAAGAATATCGTCCACATAACATTTCACCGAAGGTTCCGCGCCGCCCGTTATTGCAACTTTGAGGTAAAATTCCCCTTTTTCGGCCACGCGGCTCTGCACGCGGGCAAGCTCTTCGTCGGTGCTGTTCGCGTTGCCGATATAGTAATCCTCCGCGAGCACCTGAGCGGAAAGGCCCTCTTCCGTTTCGGAAAAATAAATGAGCTTTGTGCGGTTGTCCTTTCTGTCCACGTTCAGCACGAAAGCGCCGTCGCCGTCGATCCCGAACGCGACGCCTGCCGCCTGCCCGTCGGAAAAACGCGCCCGCGCAGTATATACGAAAGAATCTTCCGCCGTGAAAGACACGTCGAAAGAGCTGATCTCGTCGCCTTGCGCGGAAAGCGTTACGTCGGTCTGCGTGCCGGCGTGCGCCTCGCGCAGGGCGAACATGCAGACGCTGAAAAACAGCACCGCGGCAGCCAGGATAAGATAAGTACTTTTCAACTTTTTCGTCATCGCCCGAATTCTCCCTTTTTTCCGTTAAGCCGCCTTTTGCGGATATTTTATCCGCAAAAAAAGGACGTCCTTTTTTTAATTTCTGAATATTTTATTTCCCGCCGTCCGCGGAAAACGGAACGGCCGAATATTTCCCCGACGAATGCAGGCCGGCGGCACTGCTTTTTGGAAACGTTTCCAACCATATAAAAAACGAAACGGAAACGTTTCCATTCGTGAATATATTAACACCGGAAATTTATTTTGTCAATAGGTTTTTTAAAATTTTTCAATCTTTGTTCCAATTTCGCAAAAAAGCAAAAAACGGGCGGAAACGTAAAAAAGGGCCTTAACGCCCTTTTTTAAATATCATACTATGTCGAGGATATCGGAAAATCCGCGCAACACGAAGTCCGCTTTTCCCGACGGCGCGGCGTCTCCGCCGAGCGCCGCGGTGGAAAATCCGCCGCGCCTGCCGGCCTCGATCCCCGCGAGCGCGTCCTCCACCACCAGACATTCGGAGGGAGGACGGCCGAGCATTTCCGCCGCCTTGACAAACACTTCGGGATCGGGCTTGCTGCGGACGATATTGTTTCCGTCGCTCACCGCGTCGAAATATTTTTTCGTATCCGTCCGCTCCAAAATGAGCGGAGTGTTTTTGCTCGACGAACCGACGGCGAGCCTGTATCCCCTCTTTTTCAGTTCTTCCAGCGTGCCGCGCACCTCTTTTGTTATGTCCGCGGGCGACATCGCCGCCAGCAATTTTCTGTAATTTGCGTTCTTTTCTTCCGCAAAGGCCTGTTTTTCCGCCGACGTATAGCTTTTTTCGCTCCTTTCCAGCACGATTTCCAAACTCGCCATACGCGAAACGCCGCGCAGTCTGTCGTTGATCTTTTCGTCGAAATATATGCCCAGCCTGTCGGCAAGCGCCTTCCACGCGGCGTAATGATATTTATCCGTGAAACAGATCACGCCGTCGAGGTCGAATATTATCCCTTTGAATTTCATTTCAAACCTTCCTCTTTCTTTCGGCGTAGGCGTCCGTCCGCGGCAGCCAGCGCATAAACCTTTCCAGCGCCAGATCCCAGAACCGCCATTCGTGCGAGAAATGCGGCGTGCTCTCCCATGTGTGCGGCAGGCCGAGCGCGCGCAGCTTTTCCGCCAGGCGCAGGCTGTTGTCGTATATGAAATCGTCCTCTCCGCAGGTTACGTACACGGGCGGCAAGCCGCCTTTTTCCGCGGCCTTTTCCAAAAGTTTCGCTATCTCGTAGCGCGCCGCCTCCTCTTTGGGGAACTCGGCCTTTTCCACCGCGCCCGAAAAACAGCCCGCCGCGCCGTAGCGGCGCGGCTGATGCAGAAAATGCAGCATTGCGCCGTAACCGCCCATGGAAAGCCCCGCGATAAAAGTATCTTGGGGACGGTCCGATACGGGAAAATACCCGCAGACGAGTTCGGGCAGCTCCTTTTCCACGAACTCTTCCCACTTTTCGCCGCCGTGATCGATATAAAATTTGTTTTCGCCGCCGAACGTAACGAGGGCAATGTTGTTTTCCTCCGCATACAGTTCCGCGCGGGAATAGCCGAGCCAGCTGTTTTTATCGTTGCCGACGCCGTGCAGAAGGTAAAGCACGGGATATTTTTCTTTCGGCGCATAAGAGGCCTCTTCGCCCGAAACGCCAAGCACGTCGCAAAACACGGGCGACGGCAGCACGACGGAAATTTCCACGGCGCGGCCGAGCGCGCGGGAAATAAAATTACAGTTCAGTTTCATTCTTCCATGCTCCTTTTTGCATCCCATTTGCCGCAGAAGGGATCTACGGGCGAAACTCCCGAAAAAGCGCTGCGCCCCATGAGCTTATCGACCAGGCAGGGCAGCGTAAATTCGTTTACGCCGTAAGTATTGATATAAGTTTTCACCATCGGCACGTCCAGCAGATGATAGGGATTTTCCGTCGAAACGAAGATCGTGGGAATGCTGCACACATAGCGCGGCACGTTCACCCCCATCGGATTGAGCCACTCTATGCGGACGGTCGTCTGGTTGGATTTGGTGGCGAGATTGCAAAAATACAGTATGAGGTCATATTTCCCCGCGTAATCGTAAAACTTCGCCGTTTTGCCCTCGTTGCCCTCGGGCGCGGCAAACCTCGTTACGCAAAAACCTTCTCTTTCGAGCAGCGGGGCGACCGTTTCGTATATGCCCGACGCGCGCGCGTAGCCGAGCGCGTTTTCGCCGCTCTCTATATCGTAGACCAAAATATTCTTTACCTTTTTCTTGTCGAGCGGCAGAACGCCCTTCTCGCTCTTCACGAGGGTGATGCACCGCTCCGCGACCTCTTTCGCGTATTCTTTGTGTTTTTCGCATCCAAGCACGCGCGCCGCGCGCGCCGCGTCGGGTACGTTGTTCTTTCTGTGCAGTCCGAGCGAGGCTTTCAGCGCGAGTATCCTCCACACCGCCTCGTCGAGCCGCTCGCGGGTGATAATCCCCTTTTCCACGCCCCGTTTCATAAAGGCGTAATCCTCGTCGAGATTTTTCGTGAAAAGGAACATGTCGCAGCCCGCGGCGACCGCGCGGGGAACGGCTTCGTCGCGCGGCATGGCCGCGTCGAACCCCGCCATGGTGGTGGCGTCCGTAATGATAAGTCCGTTGAATTTCAGTTCCTGCCGCAGCAGCCCCGAAAGCAGTTCTTTTGAAAGGGTGGCGGGCAGAATGTCGGCGTCTTTCAACGCGCCGTCGAGCGCCCGCGAACAAGCGGGCTGCATGATATGCCCGACCATGACGGTTTTCACGCCCTCGTCGATAAGGCGGCGGTAAATCCTGCCGTAGGTCGCTTTCCATTCCTCGACGGAAAAGTCGTTGACCGTGGTGCAAAGGTGCTGGTCGCGTTCGTCGCGCCCGTCGCCGGGGAAATGTTTTGCCGAACACGCCACGCCCATTTGCTGACAAACTTCCGTATACGCGCTCGCAAGGTCTGCCACCTTTCCGGGGTCGGAACCGAACGTCCGCGTGTTGGTGATGGGGTTTCTGAAATTATAATCTATGTCCGCGACCGGCGCAAAGGAATAATTCGCCCCGACCGCCAGCCCTTCGGCCGCGCACACTTCGCCGAGATACCGCGCGTATTTCGCGCCGCCCGCCGCCGCGATCATCATCTGAGAGCCGACTTTCGTCCCCTGGTCGCTGATGCCGTTGCCGCCTGCCTCGAGGTTGGCCGAGATCAGCATGGGGATTTTGCTCTTTTTCTGCAAAGCGGATACCGTCGCAACGACGTTTTCCGTCGGCATGGCGCGGCACATCGCGCCGCCCGCGCCGATTTCTTTTGCGATCTTGTCTATCGTTTCGGCATCGGGACCGTACACGATAAGAAAGAACAGCTGCCCTATCTTTTCTTCCGTGGTCATGGAGGAAAAGGTTTCCTCCGCCCACTTTACGTCTTCATCCGATAAATAAAACGGTTTTCCTCTCAATATCTCCGAATCCATATGCAGTTACCCGTTTACCCTTCTTCTCGGAAACAGTCCTCCGATCTTTTTCGCAAGCCAAGCCTGGTTTGCGGTGTACGCCATGATGAGTACGATGACTACGCCCGTTACCACCATCTGCATGGAAGAATCCAGCCCCGAACACACCATGCCGTAAGTCATGGTCTGCATGCCGACCGCGCCGATCCACACGCCCCACGGCATACAGGTGAAATCCGCGAGAAATAACCCCACGAGCACCGACCCCATGGACGAATACATCAGCGAAGTGGAACCGAGGTTGGAAACGGGCGTGATGTTGGTCTGACAGGCGTTGAGCAGCGCCGCCACGCCGAGGAGCGCGCCCACCAGCAGATAGGTGAGCAGAATGTTCTTTTTCTCGTTCACTCCCGAATTGATGGACAGCGGCGCGTTCCTGCCCAGCGACTTGACGTCGCAGCCGAACTTGGTGCGTTCCAGCAGAATATAGGTCGAAACCAGCACGACGGCGAGCAGGATATAGCACCAGGGCGCCTGCGTAACGGCGAGGATATTGTCGTAGCGGTTGAGCCGCACGCCCTGCCCGTCGAACAGAACGGAGGTGAGCGATTCGTATACCATGACGATACCGAGGGAAACGATCATGTTCGGCACGCGCAGGAATACGTATATCACCCCTTCGATCAGCGCCAGAACGATACAGGAGGCGATGCAGCAGAGCAGTACGACAAAGACGTTCTCGCTGATCATCACCCCGATATTGCCGCCTATGATGGCGCCCAGCACGGCGATGGTGCCCGTGGCGAAATCCCACCTGCCGCCCGAAAGCGGTATGGCGATCGCAAGGCCGACCACGGTTGGCAGAATACTCTGACGGAAAATATAGTCGAACCCGTTCGCGCTCACATAAGTGCCCGCGTTGCCGCCGCAGGCGGTGATGACGAGAAAGAGCAGCCACATGATGACGGGAAACAATAAAGTTTTCAGATAGCCCAAGGCCGTGCGCTTCGCTTTTTGCGCGTTGATTTTCATTTCGGATCCCCTTTTCGCCCCCGCCCCCTTTCAAAGAGGGCGGAAAGCGACGCGTTTTTTATCTTTCTGTCAGGCGGCCGTTCTCGCCGCTTTGATCTGGCCGAGCGTTCTCGTGGTGAGTTCGGTCAGCTGCGCCCAGGTCGCGTCCTCGTTGAAGGACAGCATACATTGTTTGAGTTCTTCGTTGGTGATAGGTCCGTTGCCCTTGTCGTCGCAGACGATATAGTTTTCAAAGTCCTCCACTTCGGCAACGCTCGTCATAATGGTGTAGTCGGCCGCGCCGTCCGCGCCGTTGTACTGATAATTTTCGGCGGTCGCGGCAGGTCTGTCAGAATACCATGCGGCGCCGTCCGATTCGAGGGCGTCGTAGGCGCGGGCAAACATGCTCGCCATGCACTGCACGTAGTTGTTCGTGCCCGCGGCCAGCAGCGTGCCGTCCTGCATATACTGCATGGTGTCGTCGTTATAGCCGAGGCAGAGCATTTTCACGTCCGTGTGGTTGTACTGACGGAGCGCGGGAAGGATATAGTCCATGCCCGACCCCATGGCCACGAGCACTTCGATGTCGGGATACTTCGAAAACATCTTCTGCACCTCCGCGTTGCAGGCGTCCGCCGTGAACATGAAATAGAAGTAATCGCCCTTATAGTTGAACGGGAAAGGCATGGCTTCGTTTTCCGCGCTCTTGATTTGCTTGCCCTCGCCGAGGTCTTCGACCATGGCGTTCCAGAGCGTGGTACCGTCGATAAACGCGAACGGCGGGAAGGAAAGCCCCGCGATTTCCGTATATTCCGAACCGTTGAGGAGTTCGGCGAACTGCTTGCCGACTTTGGAGGGATCGCCGGAGAACTGCTTGACGCCGCCGAGATAATACTTGCTGGTCAGCGTTTTTTCGGAAAGTTCGGTCGTCTGCGTGTCGCCGAGGATCAGGCCGTAGTAAACGCCGGCTTCTTCGCACATTTCCACGCAGGTGTCGATGGCGGTGTTATAACCGCTGAAAACGGCGTTGCACCCCTGGTTGAGGCAGGATTCAAGCCCCTGGATATGCGAATCGTCGTCCTGTCCGACGGACACCTTGACGAATTCCACGTCGAAGTCCTCTTCGAGGTAATCGGCGTAAGCGGAAATTTCCTGTCCCTGGATATCCGTAAAGTTGTAAAGCAGGATACCGATCTTGTACTTCGCGCTTTTGCCGCAGCCGGTAAACGCGGAAACGCACCCGATCAGCATGGCCGCCGAAAGAACGGCGACAAGACACTTTGTCAATAATCTTTTCATTTTTTTCTTCTCCTTTTTTGTTTTATATCATCTCGGCAGCGCCTTCACGGAAGACTGCCTGCGCAAGGTAGCTCCTATCATGACGAGGAAGATAATCCCCTTGATGAGGGAAACGTACATATCGGCTATCCCCAGCTGGGAAAGCCCGTTGGTGAGGATCACGTAGGTAACGGAACCGACGATGGCCGCGCTCATGCGCGATTTGCTGCCGCCCGAAAGGTACATGCCGCCGAGAATGAGCGCGATCATCACGTCCATTTCCCTGCCCTGCCCGAAGTTCTGCGTTACGCTGCCCGTGCGCGCCAGATAGAACATGGAGGCGAGCGCCACGCAGAACCCCGCGATGGCGTAGCATACGTATTTGACGGCGTTCACGCGCGCCCCGGACTGTTCCGCGGAAAGGGCGTTGTCGCCGATGGCGCGGTCGTATTTGCCGAGTTTGGTATAGGTAAACGCGAACCAGCCGACGACCGCGACGAGTATCATGACGAGCAGCATGAACCACTGTTCGCGGAAGATCGCCACCGAAGCGGTGGTGTTCAGCTTGAAACCGCTCATGGTCTGCGAAACGAAATACGTTACGAGGCCGCGCGCGGTGAACATGATGGCCAGCGAACCGATGGTACTCAGTATGCGGAACTTGATTGAAATGACGATATTCCCGATATAGAGCAGTTCGCAGATGGCGACGCAAACGAGAAAGGCCAGCAGCACGCCGCCCGCCGAACCGCCCAGCGCGTTGACGATCTGTATGGAGGTGAGCGCGCAGACCGCGAGCACAGCGCCCTCCGCAATGTCGATATTGCCGTGCGCAAACACGAACATCAGCCCCACGCACATGATCATCAGCGGCGTGAGCTGGCTGATGATGGAGGACACGCTGAACCTGGAAAAAATTCTGCCGTTCGTCGAAACGGAAAACACCAGCAAGACGGCGATCAGCAGTCCGTAGCGTATCAGCGAGTTTTTATTCTGTTTTGCGAATACGCTCAGCTTTTCGAGCTTTGCGTTTTTCTTTTTTGCCTGACTTTCCATAGAAACCGCCTTATATCATATAGTTTATAATGTCGGTGTCGCGCAGGCTCTCGCTCCGCACGAATTCCTTTGCGATCCTGCCGTCCTTCATGATCTCTATCCTGTCGCTCATGCCGATAAGCTCGGACAGCTCTTCCGAAATGATCACAATGGCGTAACCCTGTTTTTTCAGATCGTACAAAAGCTGATACATGGTCGTTTTAACGCCTACGTCCACGCCGCGGGTGGGCGAATCGAGCACGAGTATTTTCGATTTGTTGCCGATCCACTTGGCGAAGGACACCTTCTGCTTGTTGCCGCCCGAAAGCTCGCGCACCTCCTGGTTGACGGAAGAACATTTGATGCGCAGATTTTCCGCCTGCACGCGGGCGAGTTCTTTTTCGCCCGACGTCGGAATGACGCCGTAGGCACTCAGCATATCCGCCGCCGAAAGACAGATGTTGTCGCGTATGCTCGCGGGCATGACGAGCGTTTCCTTATCCCTGTCCTTGGATATATAGCCTATGCTCGCGTCGAGCGCGTCGCGTATGCAGCATATCTTATATTTAGCCATTTCCCCGCTCCTGACGAATTCTTCGGGCGTTTGCGATTTCGGTTTCTTTCTGAACAGTTTCATGACGTCCGCCGTGAACAGCCTCCACGCGCGGCGGGCCTGCACCCTGTTCTTTTCCGCCCTTTCTTTCCGCGTGAGCGGACGGGGTGCGTAGGCGTTCACTTCGCCTTCCTTGATGCGCTCCATGCCGAAAAACAGCCTGCCGAGTTCGTGCATGCCGCTGCCCGACAGGCCGCCTATGCCGACGATTTCGCCCTTATGCACTTTAAGTTCTATTTCGCTGAGCCCGTCCGTGGAAACGTTCACCGCTTCGAGCGCGACCTCCTCCCCGCAGGAGGGATCGAAATCGGCGCGGTAGTAGTTCCCCTCTATCCTGCGGCCGACCATGGTCTGTTTTATCCTGTCTTCGTCGAAGTCGGCTTTCTCTATGGTGGCGATGAGTTCTCCGTCGCGGAGGACGGTGAGATCGTCGCATATTTCCATAAGTTCGGGCAGGTCGTGCGAAATGAAGAGAACCGCTTTTCCCTCTTCTTTCAGCCGCCGCATGATGCCGTGTATCTTTTCCCTGCCGTCCTGCGAGAGCGCCGTGGTCGTTTCGTCTACGATGAAAAGCCGCGGTTCGTAGTAGAGAGCCTTCGCTATTTCCACGAGCTTGCGCGTTTCGAAATCGTAGTAAACGGCGGGGCGGGCGACGTCAATGTCGAGGCCGACGGCGGCGAGCGCCCTGCGCGCTTCCTCCTCCATCTTTCCCTTGTTCACGAAACCGTGCTTCGCAAAGCGCTTTTCCTCGCCGAGAAAGATGTTCTCGGCCACGGAAAGATAATCCACCGTGCCCGATTCCTGCACGATCATGCCTATCCCGTGTGCGCGCGCGTCGCTCGGATCGGCGGGCTTATACGGCTTGCCCTGCAGAACGATCTCGCCCGAAGTGATAGCGTGGATCCCGCAGATCATCGAAGAAATCGTCGATTTTCCCGAACCGTTTTCCCCGATCAGCCCGCGGATTTTTCCGAGTTCTACGCTAAAATCGACATGATCGACGGCAAGCACTTCCCCGAAGCGCTTGGTGATCTTTTTCGTTTCAAGAAAAATTTCGCCCATCCGTTTGCTCCTTTCTTTTCTTTTCGCAACAATTTTAACATAACCCATTCCGTCCCGCAAGATACTTTTTTAAAGGATTTAATGTTATTTTTTAAACTAAAACGAGCCGTATTAACGACGTTTTTTAATTTGCATTTACAAAAACTGTAAAATATTGTATTCTATAAACACAAAATGTTAAAATTTTAAACAAGGCAGGCCCCGCATGGAATACAGGCACGAAATAATCGAATTTCCCGACAATCTACCCATCAAGATATTCATACACCGCATAGGCGACGTGAACATGCACTGGCACCAGTCGCTCGAACTTTTATATATCGTGAGCGGCACGGTGCGCGTCACCGTCGGCAAAGACGTTTATTCCCTGCGCGCGGACGATCTGTTTCTGATCAATTCCAACATTCCGCACGCGCTCGAATCGGAGGACGCCACCATGATCGCCACGCAGATCAAGCCCGACCTGCTGGCGAATATCCCGGACGATCTGCGCTACCACAGCTTCGAATGCGCAAATTCTGCAGATTCGGACGACGTGAAATTCGCGGGCCTCAAACATTCCGTCGCCTCCCTTCTGAAACTCAATATCGAGGGCGGAAAATACATTTCCCTCATGAACACCTCGCTCTGCTACCGTCTGATGTACGAACTTTACGTACACTTTTCCAGACCTGGGCTGAAACAATCCTCCGACCGCAGGGAACAGCTCAACCGCCTGAACGTCCTGCTCGAATACATCAACGCGAACTATAAAAGCGAACTGCCGCTCGAAAAGCTCGCTTCGGTCTGTTACGTTACCGTGCCCTACCTTTCCAAGATCTTCAAAAACCACATGGGTATCACGGTGAGCGAATACATCAAGGGTATACGGCTGCACCACGCGGCGAACGCGCTTTCGGCGTCTTCGGAATCGGTGGAGCGCATCAGCGAAAACTGCGGTTTTCCGAACACGCATTCCTTTATAGAGGCTTTCAAGGCGAAGTACGGCGCCCTCCCCAGTCAATGGAGAAAGAGCAACCGTCAGAACAAAGTTCTGCCCAACGCGGGCGAAAAGGAAAAGACCATCGGCTATTACAGCAGCGATTCCTCCATTCTGTACAGTTCTGTTTCCGATTTCATCAAAAAGTACGCCGACGATTCCATTTCGGTATCGTCGGCTCCGATGCAGACCGGATCGGAAGAAAAAATATCGGTCGATCTGCACGCCGCGCCGAAAACGCCGCTGCGGCACGCGGCGCGCACCTTTATCGGCGTGAGTCGCGCCAGGGAACTTTTATACGAGGATATAAGAAAACAGCTCGCGGAGGCGCAGCGGGAAATCGGTTTCCGCTTTGTCAAAATGCATTCTCTGCTCGACGACGACATGATGGTATACAACGAGAGCGGCGGAAGGCCGATATACAACTTCGCGCTCGTGGACGACGTTTTCGATTTTCTTCTTTCCATCGGGCTGAAACCTTTCGTGCAGATCTCTTTCATGCCGTCCGCGCTGGCGAGCGATCCGAATAAAACGACCTTCTATTCGGGAATCATCACCTCGCCGCCCAAAGATCTGCAAAAATGGCGCGAACTTATTTTCCGCTTTGCCCGGCACCTTCTGGAACGCTACGGCAGAAAGGAAGTGCGGCAATGGCCGTTTGCCGTGTGGAACGAACCCTTTACTTCGGAAAAACTGTTCGGGTTCCGCACGGAAGAAGAATATTTCCGCCTGTTCGCAGCCACCTATGAGAGCTTGAAAGCCGCGGACGGGCAAATCCGCGTAGGCGGTCCGTCCTTTTTCTCCGCTTACGGAAAGGCGGATTCCAATCTGCTTTCCTTTCTCAAATGGACGCGCGAAAAAAACTGCCCGCCCGACTTTATAGACATACATTATTACGATATCGACATGACGTCGCCGTACGTGGACAAAAACGGCATAAAGATATGCACGCCCCTGTCGCCCCGCGCCGACTCCTTTGCTCTTTTCGCGCGGAATCTGAAAGAAATGCTGCGCGGCACGCCTTACGGAGGCATTCCCGTGTATCTGACGGAATGGAATTCAACCACCTCGCACCGCGACGTTCTTTCCGACACCTGTTTCAAGTCGGCATATATCGTGAAAAATCTGCTGGAAACGTACGATATGTTCGACGCGAACGGATACTGGCTGCTTTCCGACCTGCACGAGGAAAACCTGCTCAACAACAAGGTCTTTCACGGCGGACTCGGCATGTTCACCTATAACGGCATAAAAAAGCCCGCGTTTTTCGCTTTCCGTTTTCTCGCGGGGCTGGGAGATATCCTCCTCAGCAAGGGCGACGGCTATTTCATCACCGAACGGGAAGAGGGGTACAGCCTGCTCCTTTACAATTATCACCATTACTCGAAAGCTTATTCGGAGGATGTGGGCATCAACACTTCCTACACCGACAGGTATTCGGTATTTCCCGAACAGGCCGACAGGGAATTCTGCTTTGAATTTCCCGACCTCACGGAAACATACAGGATAACCCACCTGCGCGTCAACCGCGAAAGCGGTTCGGCGTTCGACGAATTCGTGCGGGCGGGCGCCGTGGAACCGATGTCCGCCGAAGATGTACGACACTTTTGCGCCGCCGTGGAACCGAAGATGACGAGTTCGGTCGAAACGGGGCCCGTCAGGATCTCCGCGCTTTTAAAACCGTTTGAAATAAGACTGATCACGTTAACCCCCGTCCGCGGAGAAAGAGAATAAAAAAAGACCGATCTTCCGATCGGTCTTTTCATTATTTTTCACCCTCGTCTTCGGGAGGCGTTTCCGTTTTATCGTCCTTTTTTTTGATCTGTTTTATCGCCTGGTGTACGCCCGTTGCCGACAGGCCGCTCGCGCCGCCTATGACGAGCGCGACCACGACGTTTTCCGTCGGCATGATTTCGGGAACGGCGAAGTACGCAACAACGCCCAACGCGACGCCCAGCACCGCCGCAATCAGGGGCACGAAACGGTCGAACGTTTCGTTTTCCTTTACCGCATAGCGGATGGCGAATATTACCCAGTAGACGATCAACGCGATCGCCGGCACGCTGATGAGTTCGAGATATTCTTCCATAATCCTTCCTCTGTAAAACGTTATATTACATAATATGCCGTCCTTTCCGCCGCCGTGAAATCCGCGCCTTCAACTTTTCGGAAACGGCGTCATATAATGCTATATAGTCCGGATGGACTTACGATCAGAGGAGTTTTATATGGCAAAAGTCACATTGGTAAACCAGGCTGACTTTGCAGGTACGTACGGCACGGAAAACCAGCCCGTAACGTTCGCCTCCAACGAAGTCAGCACCACCATCATCAGGGGGCTCACCGCGGTCAAGACCGCCGACCAGACCTACTGGGTCAACGGGCCCCTCACCTATCAGGTAAAAATAACGAACAATTCCGGCGATACCTTCACGAAGGGCGTACTGACCGATAACCTCGACACTGCCCTCGTCGCGTTCAACACCGCATACGGGGTGAAGATAGACAACTCACCTACGTCAAGTTTTACGTATTCGAGCGGCGCCCTTTCGGTAACTCTTCCGGATATGGAGGACGGTGCGACAATCACCGTTTCGTTTCAGGTTACGCAAGTACCCTGAAAAAATCGATTATTATTATCGCCGCTGTCTCGCCTGCGGCTGGATATGCGAAAAACCAAAACAATACAGAACCGAATACTGGCATCATTTCGGCAGTTTCGCGCACGTGGAATTCGCAAACGGCATCGGCAGGGATACGAATTACGTGGGTATGCGCATGCGGCGCTGAAACAAAAAAAGTTTCGTAATTTTACGAAACTTTTTTTGCATTTCAAAGCGGGCTTTCCGTAACCTGCCAGGATATTTCCGTTTTATAATTTCCCGCCTCGTAAAGAAAGTCGGGCAGAACGCTCAAAAGCAATCCCTCCACTTCCGTCCAGACGATCTTCGTAACTGCGGGCGGCGCGGACCAAACGCCCTTTCTTACGAGCACGGGGACGGCCGAAAGACTTTGTTTTTCCCCGCCGCCGAAGAGGGAGAGCGCGCCGTCCAAAGATGCGGAGGACGAATGCATCGGCTGCGAAACCGAGGCGTATAAATACCATTCCCCGCCGCTCGTCCGCGTATCGGTAACTTCGATATGCCAATCGGGGTCGGCGCGCGGCACCACGCTCTTTCCGTAGGGCGCGGCGAAAGAATAAAAGCGGAGATCGGGCAGGTAGGTTACAGAAACGCTGCCCGTCGAGATCACCGTAACGTTTTTTATCAGGAAATCCCGATTTACCGAGATCTTCACCGCCGTTCCCACGGGCAGACGCGAGGCCAGAGGCAGGGAAAAACCGCCGGCGCCGTCCGCCGTGCCGTTCAGAGTATTTCCCGCATACGCCGCCCTGACGGCGGACGCGGCGTCCGTAACGCCCGAAATCGCGGCGGAAACGTCCGTGATCCCGTTCACCGCGAGCGGTATGTTTCCCATGCTGAGCGCCTTTGCCGCAAAGATATTGAAGGTATCGGCGTTCATGGGATAACCTCCGTCCCCCGAAACGACGTTGTTCGTATTCGAGAGAACTGCGCTGCCGCTCGCCGTGATTTTTGCCGTTACGTTCGAGGCGTAATCCTTTTTATAAAAGGCTGCGGCGGGCAGATCGTCGAATCCTCCCGCGGCGGCGTAGGGCGTTTTCACGGTCTTCCATATATTCACCATCTCCGCGTCTATGGCGATCGCGTTGGGCGCGGCCGAAGTACCCGCCGCAAAGGAAAAGACGTTTGCTCCGTTTGCGTACAGGAGCACGCTTTTCGGCTTCGTGAAACCGATCGACGCCGCCGCGGCGAAATACAGCAGCGGCGAGGAACCCGCAGCGGGCGAAACGATCTGCAGCGAACCGCCCTCCGCCACGCTGAGCGGCCCCGCGCATTTCAGAACGGGCACGCCGTTGCTCGCCGCCGACACGGCCTTAAACGAGGCCCCACTTTCCACCGATACGGAGGCGGCGATATGCGCGCTCGTCCCGGCACCGTAAAACAGGCCGTTCTTGGTGGAAATCACCGTCTTTGAATTCTTCGCGAACCTGATCGCGGGCGATGCGCCCCAATCGGTATACCACATATACGTGGAGGGCGCGGACAGATCGAGCGAAGCGTTTTCCTCCACCGTAAACGCCGCGCCGGAAAAGGCGTACCAGATCACGGCGTTCGCGCTCGTCTGCGAACGGACGGTAACTTTCCCCGCAAAAAACACGCGGTTTGCCTCGCAGAGTTCCTGCGGCGCCGAGGCCGAACCATTCTGCTCTATGCTGATAACGCAGTCTTTAAAACGGACGGCCCCGTAGCGGTTGAACATACATTCGGGGCCGGTATAAGTTACTTTATCCAGCGTAAGCGTAACGTTTTTATTGTTCGACGAATCGTACGCGCACAAAACGCCGTAATAATTGCGCCCCGACCACACGGCGTTTTTCAGCGTAACGGTGAGCGCCGCGTTGCCCGCGTCGGCTACGTGGATCGTATCCCCCGCGCCCAGCGAATTGTAATCCGTGATCTTATATCCGCCGCCGTCGATGGTTATATCGCCCTTGTTTACGGGCAGATTCACGCCGCCCGCGCCCATGGCGATGTCGTTTGCAAGCAAAATTTCCGTTGTAGAAGCGTCCTCTGCCGCGCTTTTGAAGTCCGCAAAGGTTTTAACGATTTTCTGTGCCATATTTTTTCATACTCCGTATATTTATCATAATATGAAAAACAGACCGCCTATGTTTCCGTCAAAATCACGCCTTTGTATATCCGAAATCGCGCCTGCCGCAAAGAGCCGCGCGGGATATGCGCGGCTCGTGCAAGCGTTTATTGTTTTCTTTTTCTGACGGCGAAACATATCGCCGCGGCGATTGCGGCGGCGCCTGCCACGCTCCCCGCCGTTATCGCGACGATCGCCCCCGCGGGAAGTCCGCCTTCGGGTTCGGAGGGCTGTTCGCCCTGGCCGCCCGCCGCGGTCACCCTGACGGTTGCGGCGGCGTTCTTTCCGCCGTCTGCAACGGATACCGCCGTTACGGTCAAGGTTGCCGCAGTTTCATCTGCGGCAACGGTCAGCTGACCGTTTTCGTCGATCTTGGTCGCAGCGCTCTCAGCGCCCGTTACGTTCCACAAAACCGAAGTGTCGAAAGTACCCGTTCCCTTTACTTCGGCTGTGAATTGCAGCGTTTGCCCCCTCTCTGCCTCCGCCGAAGAGGGCGCGACCGTTACGGATAAAATGCGGCCGCTTTCGAATTTCAGATATTTATACGAATGGAAATTCTGCGGATCGTAGCCGACGATGTTTTCGCCAGCCTCGTCGGTCGCCGCGGTAATGCTCACGCCCCGGCCGCCGTAAGGCGCCGTGCCGTCTACCGCGGCAGTCCCGCCGCAGGCAACGAACGTTCCGCCCGTAACGTAAATACCGTCGTCCGCGTTTGCGCCGAACGACGAACCGTTTGTGTTCGTCCCGCCGGCATAAAGTTCGCCGCCTTCGATTTTCAGGTAGCGGTCGGCATAGACGCCGATCGAAGCCTGCGCGTTGCCGCCGCCGGAAACCGCCCTGACCGAGCCGCCTTTCAACAGGATATCGCCTTCATCGCCCTGCGCATAGAGCGCCGCCGCCACGTTCTGCGTGCTTTCGGGAACCGTAACGTCCACGCTGCCGCCCGTAATTTCGATCTGTCCGCCGGGATCGGAAGAAACATGCTGCGCAAACACGCCGATAAACCGCACGTTGATTTCGGTGGTTCCGCCTTGAAAATAAACGTTGCCGCCGCTCTGCGTTTCGGGCCTGCCGTTCCCCATGTCCCCGCCGCTGATCCCGACCGACGAGGGGCGGACGGAACTGGAAAAAAATACGTCCGCGGAGCCGCCGACCGTTACGTCGCCGCGGCGGGCATACAGGCCGTACTCGTTGAAATTTTCCGCCCGTATCACGCCGCCCGAAAGCTCGATATCTCCGTAGACGGAATACACGCCCGCCATCTGCCCGTACGTTTGCAAACGTCCGCCGCAAACCGCAATGCGATTGCTGACGGTCAGACTGCCCTGTCCGATAGAACCGACGCCGTTTATAGTAAGCGCGCCGCTTTCCAGCGTGAAGTTTCCGCTTTCGGCAAACGCTTCGTCGGCCGTATCCGTTGCGTAATTACCCATGATTTCCGCGGGATGCGCGTTGATATTCGCCGACGCGCCCTCCCGATAGCCGATAGACAGCGAGCCTTCGCCCCTGACAGTTACGTTGCTGTCATAAAACAGCAGCGCCGTATTGCTGCCGCTCGGCCGCATATAGATTTTGTTCTCTCCTTTCAGCACAAGTTCAGCGTCGCCCTTTGCGGCGAGCGCCGCATAGGTGCTGTTGCCCGGCGAATAATTTACTTTCGCGCCCGAAAAGATCTCAGCGTTTTCGAGGACGATCTGCGCCGCGCCGCCGTCCTCCGCGGGAATATAGACGAGCGTTCCTTTTCCCGCCTTATATTCCGTTTCAGCCTGCGGGGCGGAGGCGATAAAATCCACGCCCGTTTCCGTAATGTCCGTCGGACCGCCTGTTTCGGCGCGGGCGCTTTTCACGCCGATCCCCGCCGCGAAAAAGGCGCACGCGGCGAAGAACAACGCCGCGAGAAACCGCAAAGCCCGTCTTTCGGTATTCATACTAAAATCCTCCTGTGTTTCGGTAATAAAAAAGAGGGTTTCGAAATACGAAACCCCCTTTTTCAATTTTATTTTTGTTATTTTTTCATGCCTTCTTCCACGGCGACCGCGATGGCGACCGACGCGCCTACCATCGGGTTGTTGCCCATGCCGATCAGCCCCATCATTTCCACGTGCGCGGGAACGGAGGAAGAACCTGCGAACTGCGCGTCCGAATGCATTCTGCCCATGGTGTCCGTCATGCCGTAGCTCGCGGGGCCCGCCGCCATGTTGTCGGGGTGGAGCGTTCTGCCCGTGCCGCCGCCGCTCGCGACGGAGAAATATTTCTTGCCGTTCTCGACAGCCCACTTTTTATACGTGCCAGCAACGGGATGCTGGAATCTCGTGGGATTGGTGGAGTTGCCCGTGATGGAAACGTCCACGTCCTCGTATCTCATGACGGCGACGCCTTCGTTGACATCGTCGCAGCCGTAGCACTTGACCTTGGCGCGGTCGCCGTCCGAATACGCCGTTTCCTTGACGATATTCAGCTTGCCCGTGTAATAATCGTACTTGGTCTGCACATAGGTGAAGCCGTTGATCCTCGAAATGATGAAAGCCGCGTCCTTGCCGAGACCGTTCAGAATGACTTTAAGCGGGGTCTTTCTGACCTTGTTCGCCGTTTTGGCGATACCGATGGCGCCTTCCGCAGCCGCGAACGATTCGTGCCCCGCGAGGAAACAGAAACATTTGGTTTCTTCGGAAAGGAGCATCGCCGCGAGGTTGCCGTGGCCGAGACCGACCTGGCGCTGATCCGCGACCGAACCGGGAATACAGAAACTCTGCAGGCCGATGCCGAGCGCCGCCGCCGCGTCCGCAGCCTTGGTGCAACCCTTTTTGATGGCGATGGCCGCGCCTACCGTATACGCCCAGACGGCGTTTTCAAAGGCGATGGGCTGAATGCCCTTGACGATGGATTCCGCGTCCACGCCCTTTTCAAGGCAGATTTTGCGCGCGTCTTCCAGATCCTTGATGCCGTATTCGGCAAGCGTTTTGTTGATTTTATCTATTCTTCTTTCGTAGCTCTCGAACGTAACACTCATTCTCGCTTACCTCCTATTCCTGTCTGGGGTCGATATACTTGGCCGCGCCGTCGTACCTGCCGTACTGACCGGAAGCCTTTTTATACGCTTCGTCGGGCGTTAAGCCTTTCTTGATGAATTCCATCATCTTGCCGAGGTTGGTGAAAGCGTAACCGATGATCTGCCCGTCCTCGTCGAGGGCGATCTTGTTGACGTAGCCTTCAGCCATTTCGAGGTATCTCGGGCCCTTGACCTTGGTGGAATACATGGTGCCGACCTGCGAACGCAGACCTTTGCCGAGGTCTTCCAGACCTGCGCCGACGGGCAGTCCGTCTTCCGAGAACGCCGACTGCGTTCTGCCGTATACGATCTGGAGGAACAACTCCCTCATGGCCGTATTGATGGCGTCGCACACGAGGTCGGTGTTGAGCGCTTCCAGAATGGTCTTGCCGGGGAGTATCTCCGCCGCCATGGCCGCCGAATGCGTCATGCCCGAACAGCCGATCGTTTCGACGAGGGCTTCTTCTATCACGCCCTTTTTCACGTTGAGCGTCAGCTTGCAGGTGCCCTGCTGCGGGGCGCACCAGCCCACGCCGTGCGTAAGACCGGAAATATCGGTTATTTCCTTAGCCTGCACCCACTTTGCCTCTTCGGGAATGGGCGCGGGACCGTGATTCGGCCCTTTCGCTACGCAAACCATCTCTTTAACTTCTGTCGTTTGCTGCATTTTTCATCCTCCTACTCCAAAAAATCTTCGCAAATGAATTTGTATTGTCCTGAAGTAATCGCTTACTTTCTTAAACAGTATACCATAAACCGCATAATTTGACAATTTTTTTTCCGCGGTTTTTAATTTTTTCCCGCCGTTCTTTTATGGTGAAACAGATATTGCTGGAATATCCCCGCGTTTTGACCGAACCTGCGCGAAAAAAAGTCCGACACCTTGCTCCTGTCCGTTTCCGCGCCGCCGTAATCTTCTTTATAAAGCTTGTAAATCCACGTATCCACGGGAAAGGAACCGAAACGGTGAAACCCGAAGAGAGCTACGCAATCCGCAACCTTCGGGCCAACGCCCTCGAAGGATAAAAGCGCGCTTTTCAGCTCCCTGTCGGGCAGAGAGGCGAGCCCGTCCGCGCCGCCGCGGGAAACGAGTGCCTCCGCCGCGGCCTTCACGTATCTGCCGCGGTAGCCGAGCCCCGCCGCCGCGTAATAGGAAAGTTCCCGCTCCGCAAGCGCCGCCGCCTTAGGAAACGAGCCGTACGCGCCGCCCGCAAATTCGTGGCGGCCGCCCGCGTCCTCGCACAGGCGGAAAAGTATTTTTCTGATGCGCGGGATATGGTTGTTCTGCGAAACGATAAAGGAAAAGAGCGTTTCCTCCGCGTCCTGCCTGAGGATCCTTATCCCCCTGCCCCGTTCCGCCGCGTCGGCGAGCACGCCGCCCTCCGCTTTCGCCGCCCGATAACAGGCGCCGTAGTCGGCCGCGAGGTCGAAAAAACGGTAAAAGTAATCGCCGTCCCCCTCCTCGGCGAGAACGACGGCGCGCCCGCCCTCGTTATAGGCAAGGCAGCTTTTGTCCCCGCTGTGCACCAAAAATTTATCGCCACGCCGTTCGTAACGGAAGATCTGACCGCATTCCAGCGTATCCGCCACGTTGAAGAACGCCGCGCTTTCGGTAATTTTTTCCATAGCGTAAAAAAACGGGCCGCAACGCGGCCCGCTTAAAAATCAAATCAGTTTTCTTTCGCGTACACGCTGACTTTCTTGTCGCTCTTGCCGCTTCTTTCGAATTTCACCACGCCGTCGATGAGCGCGAAAAGCGTATCGTCGCCGCCGATGCCCACGTTGTTGCCCGCGTGGAACTTGGTGCCCCTCTGTCTGACGAGGATATTGCCCGCGAGAACCGCCTGCCCGTCGACCTTTTTGGGTCCGAGGCGCTTGGATTCGCTGTCTCTGCCGTTCTTCGTGCTGCCGCCGCCTTTGTGGTGCGCAAATAATTTAATGAATAACATTATTTCCTTACCTCCTTATTTCGCAGCGATCTCGACGATCTTCACCGCCGTGAACGGCTGTCTATGTCCCTGCTTTTTTCTCTCGTTCTTTTTCGCCTTGTATTTGTACACGACTACTTTTTTAAACTTACCCTGTTCCGTAACTTCGCCCACCGCTTTGAAGCCTTCCGCCTCTTTCGCCAGTTTGACGCCGTTTTCGTCCGCGACCATGAGAACCTTGAATTCCACTTTGTCGCCCACGTTCGCATCGAGTTTTTCGAACTTGATGACCGAACCGACTTCCGCTTTGTACTGCTTGGAACCGTTTTCCACTATTGCGTACATTGATGCCTCCGTTTGATACTCGCCGGAATTGTATCCACGCCCCTGCGCTTCCTCGTGGCGCCGTTCAAAAAATTCGGTCTTTTCTGCCACTCCCGTGCGGTTCAATCGGTATTTTAGCGTATTTCGGGAAAAATGTCAAATATTTCGGGGTATATTTTCGTAAAAAAGGGCAAAAATAAGGGTAATAAACCGATTAAGGAGCCATTCATGGAAGACAAGAAGATAAACGAAGAAACCTTAAATAAGATTTACCGCAACGCGCACATCGCCCTGCAATCCATTTCCAACGTTCTCGAAGAGGCCGAGGACGAGAAAATGAAAGCCGAACTCAAAGACCAGTACGACGGCTACGAAAAGATCATCGGGGAAATTTCCTCGTACATGGCCGAGCTTAAACTGGAGCCGAAAGACATAGGCGCCATGAAAAAGGGCTTCATGTGGTCCGCGGTCAAGTTCAAGACGCTGACCGACAATTCCACCACCCACCTCGCGGACATGATGCTGCAAGGCACGATCATGGGAATAACCGAACTTTATACGACCATGCGTTCCAACGGGGAAAGCGTAACCGAAGAAACGCGCGCCCTCGTGAAAAAACTGCTCGATTTCGAAGAAGAGTGCGAAAAGAAACTGAAATCCCTCCTTTGACGAAAGAGGCGCCCCCGCCATGCGGCGGGGGCGTTTTTTTATTCTTCCAGCGTAAAGTCGATAGATACGCTCTTTTCGTACTTG
>UQZE01000006.1 GCA_900545325.1 uncultured Eubacteriales bacterium | reverse complement strand
AAAGAGCACGTCGTTTTCGTTGAGGTTGGTCAGAATGGCGGCGAGGTCGCCCGCGCGGTCGAGGGCGGGGCCGCTCGTTACCTTGATGGACGAGCCGAGCTCGTTGGCGATAATGTGCGCGAGCGTGGTTTTGCCCAGGCCGGGAGGGCCGTACAAAAGCACGTGGTCGAGCGCGTCGCCCCGCATTTTGCTCGCCTCTATGTAGACCGTGAGATTATCCTTGATCTTCTGCTGTCCTATATACCCCTCCATGTTTTTGGGGCGGAGCACGTTTTCTACTTCGTTATCCTCGAACTCCTTTGTGGACATGACAAGCCTTTCTTCTTCCATATTACCTCATCGTCCTCAATGCGAAACCCAGAACGTCCTTGATGTCGGTCGCGCCCGCCGTATAGGCGGCCTTTATGCCCGCAATGCTCTCGCCGCGGTTGAAACCGAGGCTCATGAGCGCAATGACCGCGTCCTCGTCCACTTCGCCCTCGGGTTCGGTCGCGCCCGCGGGCAGTTCTTCCGCGTCGGTTTCGCCTATCTTTTCGCGCAGTTCCAAAATGATGCGTTCGGCGGTCTTTTTGCCCAGGCCCTTGATTTTGGAAAGCGTCTTTACGTCCGAAGTAGCGATGGCGAGCGCCAGCGCGGAAAGGTTCATGCCCGAAAGCACGGTTATCCCCATTTTAGGTCCCACGCCCGACACGGTGATCAGCTTTAAGAACATCTTTTTTTCCTCCGCGCTGACGAAACCGTAGAGGTAAATCCCGTCCTCGCGCACCGCCGTATACGTATATACTTCGCCCTGCCCCGCGGAAAGCAAGTTCTGCGCCGCGGAGGCCGAACAGAAAACCTCGTAGCCTATGCCGTTGTTTTCGAGCACGATTTCGCTGCCCGTGTGATAAAGAACTTTTCCCTTGATATATCCGATCATGTTTTCACCTACATACTGAATAAGCCGCCCATTTTGTTGGTCTGCGCGTGCGTGAGCGCCACCGCGAGCGCGTCCGCTGCGTCGTCCGGCTTGGGGATTTTTGACAGGCGCAGAAAGGTTTTTACCATCTGCTGTATCTGATTTTTATCCGCCCTGCCGTACCCCGTGAGCGCCTGTTTGATCTGCAAGGGCGTATATTCGTACATGCGCCCGCATTCCTTGACCGCGGTGAGCAGAAGCACGCCGCGCGCGTGCGCCACGTTGATGGCCGTGGTAACGTTTTTGCAGAAAAACAGCTCTTCCACGGCGATTTCGTCGGGTTTAAAAGTTTGAATGACTTTTTTTATCCCCTCTTCGAGCATGGCGAGCCGAACGGGCAGGTTTTCCTCTTTGGGGGTAAGCACCACGCCGTAATCGATCATTTCGTTTTTGCCGCGCTCGCTTTTCACAACGCCGTAACCGAGCGTCGCAAGCCCCGGGTCGAAACCGAGAATTATCACAAAAAAATACTTCCTCTTTTGACTTACCCGATTATTGTACCCTTTTTTTCAAAAAAAGTCAATATATCCGCCGCAATCGGAAAAAGAAAGCGGGCGGGCGGGGAACGGAAAGGCACGCGCGGGCGCACGGCGGGGCGGGACGATATGCGGGGGCGGGGAAAAAAAGTACACGGCAAAAAAACAGGCTCATTTTGAGCCTAAATTATACACGCTGTCTTTACCTAATTTATATCGCGCGTAACGCATTGCTTTATATGCGCCGCCGAAAGAAAAATCGACATAGCAGACCACATAATCAGAGTTTTCAACAATCCATTCATTCCGCTTTAAAATGGCAAATTTATATGGAACGCTTTCCAACGGCGGATAAAGCACCTCGTCATAATGAGTTTTCATTATTTCGTTTCTTTCTAAATAGGACGGGCGCACAGGTGGCGTAACGAAAATTTTTTCAAGAGCAAACCCCGCAAATCCTTTATATTTCACGCGCAACTTATCAATTACCCTGCTAACCATGGCGTCAAAATCGCCATATCCGCCGCAAAAACACACGATTTTTTTATTTTGCCTTATGTAAAAACAGACAAAATCATTTAAATAATCGAACAACTTTTTTTCAACGGTCTTTGCGGTTTCTGCGGCAATATTTCTATGCCCGAAAAAAGAAATCCCTACTTTATTATAACTCATAATCTTTTTCCCTCGATTTTATTATCGCAAAAAATCAGCCATTCGTCAAGCGTTCATATATATGAACGTATATTTTGTTTGATTATTTTACAATATTCATACATATGAACGCACGAGGTAAAATGTATGAAGTTAAGCGAAGCCGTAAAATTAAGAATAGACGAGTTAAAAGAAGAACACAAAATAACTGAGTATAAGTTGAGCGATTTAGTCGGCGCGCCGCGTTCGACATATCATTATTTCGCAACAGGTCATTACGATAAAGTCGTATTGAACTTAATAAAAGATACCTGCGACGTTTTAGATATATCGTTAGTTGAATTTTTCAATTCACCTTTGTTTGCCAAAGAAAACCTGACAGATTAAACGGATATAAATCGTTAAAGCGAGCCTAATTCATTTAGATTATGAAAAAACTTAAAAGCGAATATATGATAGAATTTTCTAAAAATTTAAATTCTCTTGTCAAAACGACAACCGTAGCGGATTTATCCGCAGGAACAGGTATTTCCCATCAAGCAATTTACAGATATTTGAAATGCACGCGAGAAATCACTTTGGAAAATCTTTGTAAAATTGCCGACTATTTTGACGAGGATTTAAATTTTTTAGTAGGACGAAAACAATATTAAAATAAAAAAGGGACCGAAAGGTCCCTTTCCTATATTAAACGCCGTCCGCTGAATTGGGGGGAATTACAAACGGCAGTTTAACCGAAATTAAATACTGTAAATATATTGTCTGAGCGTCATGGTGCCCGTGCGGTAACTCCCTTTCGGGTTCTGACCGAATTCCACCGTAGCAGTATCGCCCACGGCCACAGTTTCCTTCATCTCGGCGATAAACGCGCTGAATTCGCTGATGGAATTCATGTTGCATTTATATTCTTCGCCGTTCTTTTCAAACGTCATGGAAAATATATAATCGGACGTAGCCACCCCGCACGTGTGCAGGGAATACGTTTCGTTATTGCTGATTTCTACCACGTAGATATATTTCGTGCTGGTGAACGGCCCGAGCGAGCTTTCCGCAAGCGTGGCGCCGAGCATCCATCTGCCCGTTACGTAGCCGTAATTATCTTCCGTTACCGTGGAAATAAGCGAGTATGCCACGTTGGCAATGCCGTTTTCCCCGAATGCGGGAATGAAATATGTCAAATTAGAGCCGGCTTCGTCGGGAATATTGTCGCCGTTGTCGTCCACAAGGCTTACGCCGGAATTAAGCACGCCGATCAGCTGCCCCGCGTAGTTGAAGATGCCGCCGCCCGAATTGCCGCTGTTCGAGGCGATATTCGCCTGCGTCAACTTCATTTTGCCTATATTTTCAACGTTGACTTCGCGCAGTTCGTTGCTGATGTATCCGTAAGATGCCGTTCCCGGATTTTCGCCGAGGGGATTGCCGATCGTGAAGATGGCCTCGCCCGTATCGGTATCCTCGTTGCAGAGGGGCGCTTTCACCACGTCTTCCGCAGAAAAACCGTCGTGCCCGCTGATCTCGATACGCAGAACCGCCAGATCGCTTTCCTTATCGCTGCCCATCAGCGTGGCTGCGAAACCGTATTCGTAATATTCATAATAATCGTAACTGCCGCCCGCGTCGTTCACGACCACCCGCTTGGGGATATACACCGCAATGTTGGAACTGCCTTCTATCACGTGGTGGCAGGTGAGCACATAGACGAAATCGTCGTCGTTTACGCTCTTGTCCTCGTACGTTACGTCGATATCGATAATCGTGCCGCTGCCCAGCTGGGTGCCGCCCGTAACGCCCGCGCGGATGCTCACCGCGGCTTCCTGCACTTTGGCGGTTGCGGTTACCGCGTCCGACGTATCGGAAGATTTATTTTGCAATTTCAGATTTACGCTCTCCACGTCGTAGCGTTTGCCGTAGGATGCCGTGGTGGTTACGTTTTCGTCAAAAGCGCCGTTCCCCTGCGCGCCGCCCGTTCCGTCCCTGTATATCGTCAGGATATTGCATGCCGAAAACGATGCGCCCAGCGCGAGGATTGCGGCAAATAAAGTAATTTGTTTCAAAAACCGTTTCATAGAAACTCCGTTCCCCGTCGCTTGTTAATTGAATTATAATCGGCGAGCATTGAAAAAAACTTTAATTTAAAAAATATTTTTTTCATCTCTTGAAATCATTGCCGCTTTTGAGGTTTTTTACACCCCTATCACAAAAGGCCGCCTGAAATTCAAGCGGCCTTTATCCGCCCCGTAAAAAAGGCGGATAAAGGCCCTTTTTACAAGACTATCTAAAAGCAATAACGTTGTCCCTTTTTTTCAGCTTGTAAAAAAGGCGTTTACTGCTGACAAAGATAATGTCTGCAAAAAACGGCCTTTTATTCCCGATGAAAAAAAATTTTTATTCCTCCTCTTCGTCGGGCAGGTCTACGTTGTGATAAACGTCCTGCACGTCGTCGAGATCTTCAAGCGCGTCCACGAGTTTACGGAACTTCGCGGCGTTCTCGCCGTCGAAGGTGATCTTGCTCTGCGGGATCATTTCCAGCGAAGCCTCGAAGAAGGAAAGCCCCTTTTCTTCGAGATACTTTCTCACCGCGGAAAAGTTCGGCACCGAAGTGTAGACGGTGAACGCGTCCTCTTCGGTAACTACGTCGTCCGCGCCCGCCTCGATGGCGTATTCCATCACAAGGTCTTCGTCCAGCCCGACCTTTTTTTCCACCACGATCACGCCCTTATTGTCGAACAGATAGGAAACGCAGCCCGTGCTGCCCAGCGAACCGCCGTGCTTTCTCATGACGGTGCGCACGTAGTCCACCGTTCTGTTCTTGTTGTCGGTAAGCGCGTTGATGATGAGCGCGCTGCCGTTGGGACCGTACCCCTCGTAGGTGAGTTCTTCGTAGTTGGTGGCGGAAAGCTCGCCCGCCGCCTTGGCTATGCACTTTTTTATGTTGTCGTTCGGCATGTTGAAAGAACGCGCTTTTGCGATGGCGTCCGCGAGTTTGCTGTTCGTGGAGGGATCCGCGCCCGCCTTCGCCGCGACCGCGAGTTCTCTGCCGAGTTTCGTGAAAATTTTACCTCTTTGCGCGTCGATCTTCGCCTTTTTGTTGGCGATGTTCGCCGCATGCGAATGTCCTGACATGCTTTTATTCTCCTTTATGTTATTTGAGCGCGTACATCATGATGCCCGCCGCCACAGCGACGTTCAAACTCTCGCTCTCTTTTTCCATCGGCACGGAAACGACCTTTTCCGCGGCGGCAAGCACTTCCGCCGTAAGCCCGTCCGCCTCGCCGCCGAGCGCGACGCACGCTTCCCGTTTTTCCATGGAAAAAACGTTTTCCCCGCCCATGTCCGCCGCATAGATCGGCACGGTTATGAATTTTTTGAAATCTTCGCCGCCCGTTTCGTACAGGCTGACGCCGAAAATGCCGCTCATGCTCGCGCGCACGGTCTTCGGGTTGAACGGATCGGCGCAGTTTCTCAGATACACCTGTTTGTATCCCGCCGCCGCGGCCGTGCGGATAATCGCGCCGAGATTGCCCGGATCGCGCACGCCGTCCAGCAAAATGCAGCGCCCCGCGCTTTGTTTCGGCGTAGTGTCGGGACGGCGGACGGCCGCGAACACGCCTTCCGGATTTTTTTCCTCGCTGACGGAGGCGAACACGCTTTCGCTCACCGTTATCTTATCCCCGCCGAAGTCAACGCGCGACAGAGCGCGTTCCGTGCCGAAAAGGTACAGTATCTCACGCCCGTTTCCGACCGCCTCGCGCACGGGTTTCACGCCCTCGAGCAGGAAGGCGTTTTCCTCCGCGCGGTACTTCTTTTGCAAAAGGCGGCGTATGTTTTTTACCTTTTCGTTGGATACCGACGTGATGACCATGGCTCCTCCCGTCAAAGCGGCAATTCCTCCGCTTCGGGCAAAACGCCGCGCGGCGGAACCGTTCCGCACACCCTAAAAAGAGCTTACGGACGTAAGCTCTTTTTTATTTATTTCTTTAAGTTGGCTTTCGCCTGTTCGCAGATGGCGGCGAACGACGCGGCGTCGTTCACGGCGATATCCGCGAGCATTTTTCTGTTGAGTTCGATGCCCGCGTTTTTCAGCCCGAACATCAGTTTGCTGTAAGAAAGGCCGTTGAGCCTCGCCGCGGCGTTGATACGCGCGATCCACAGCTGGCGGAAATCTCTCTTTTTGAGTTTTCTGCCGATGTACGCGTAATTCTGCGATTTCATGACCGCCTGACGCGCCACTCTGTATCTCTTCGACCTGCCGCCGAAGTAACCTTTTGCAAGCTTTAATATTTTTCTACGCTTTTTAACGGCGTTTACGCCTCTTTTAATACGCATGACAAACCCTCCTTCGCTTTACTTGTTATAAATCAAGGTCTTTATCGTCTTTTCCTGTCCCTTGTCGACGTAAGCGCCCTGTCTTAAGCTGTTCTTTCTCTTTCTGTCTTTCTTAGTCAAAATGTGATTTTTGCCCGAATGCGCCCTTTTGACTTTACCGCTGGCGGTAACTTTAAAACGCTTTTTCGCAGCACTTTTGGTCTTCATTTTCGGCATGATTAAGCCCTCCCGTGTTTTTTCTATTATCGGAACCCGCCTCGCGGCGGAAGATAATCGTTATGTTAAGCCTTGATCGGCGCCAGCATCATCCAGATGCTCCGTCCCTCCGTCAGGGGACGCTTTTCCATCACGCCGACGTCTTTCACCAAAGCGAAAAATTTGTTCATCACTTCGATGCCCAGATTTGCGTGCGCGTTCTGGCGGCCCTTCATGCGGATGGAAACCTTGACTTTATTTCCTCCGCTTAAAAATTTCTGCGCCTGTCTGGCTTTGACATTTAAATCGCCCACGTCGATGGTCATGGAAAGCCACACTTCTTTGATCTCCACCATTTTCTGGTTTCGTTTCGCTTCCTTTTCCTTTTTCGCGAGTTCGAAAACATATTTGCCGTAGTTCATGATCTTGCAGACGGGCGGATTGGCGTTGGGCGAGATCTTTACGAGATCGAGCTCCTTTTCCTCCGCGATATCCATCGCCTGCCGAAGCGGCACGATGCCGAGCTGCTCGCCGTTTTCGTCGATCAGCCGCACCTCTCTGTCTTTGATGTTTTCGTTGATTTGATGTTGTTCTTTGATAGTTTTATACCTCTTTATTTTTTGAGCTTTCCGCCCTTTTTGACAACGAAAAAAGCCGCTTTATCAAAGCGACCCCTGCATACCGAAAAATATATAAACGGCAAAATGCCGGATATATTTCAACGAAGTATTGAGCCGAAGTAGGCGCGACGCCGCACGGCGAGAAGGGTAACTTCTTCTTAAAGCCTATATATATTAGCATAAAAAAAACGCCCTGTCAACGTTTTTTACGCGATTTCGGGCGTTTTTGATTTACAGAACGGAAAGTTTTTTCAGCAACAACAAAAATTTTTTCGCGGCGGTTAAAAAAGTCCGCTGATTTTGCCGTTTTCGTCCACGTCGATATTTTCCGCGGCGGGAACTTTCGGCAGCCCGGGCATGGTCATGATATTTCCCGTGAGCGCCACGACGAACCCCGCCCCCGCGCTCACCTTGACCGAGCGCACGGTTATCGTGAACCCGCTCGGCGCGCCGAGCAGTTTTGCGTCGTCCGAAAAACTGTACTGCGTTTTGGCGATGCATACCGGCAGGTCGCCGAAGCCCAGTTCTTCGAGCCGCGCGATCTGCTTTTCCGCTTCGGGCGTAAAGACAGCGCCCTTTCCGCCGTACACCTTGACCGCGACGGCGTTTATCTTTTCCCTTATGCTCTTATCGCTTTCGTAGGCGAACGTGAAATCGCCCTTTTCCTCCTCGCAGAGGCGCACGACCTCTTTCGCAAGCGCTTCGCCGCCCCTGCCGCCTTCCGCCCAAACGGTGGAAAGCACGACGTTTACGCCGAGCGCGCGGCATTTTTCCATGATGAGCGCGATCTCCGCGTCGGTATCGGTCGGAAAGCGGTTCACCGCCACCACCGAGGGCAGTTTATATACGTTTTTGATGTTGGAAACGTGCCGCAGCAAATTCGGAAGCCCCGCTTCGAGCGCGGCGAGGTTTTCCTCCGCAAGTTCGTTTTTCGCCAGGCCGCCGTGCATTTTGAGCGCGCGCACCGTGGCGACGACCACGACCGCCGCGGGCGCGAACCCCGCGAGGCGGCATTTGATGTCGAGAAATTTTTCCGCGCCGAGATCGCCGCCGAATCCCGCTTCGGTAACGGCGTAATCGCCCAGTTTCAGCGCGCATTTCGTCGCGAGCACGGAATTGCACCCGTGCGCTATGTTGGCGAAAGGACCGCAGTGCACGAACGCGGGCGTGCCCTCGAGCGTCTGCACGAGGTTGGGTTTGAGGGCCTCGATGAGCAGCGCCGTCATGGCGCCCTGCGCCTTTAAATCGCCCGCCGTAACGGGCTTATCTTCATAGGTATAGCCCACGATCATGCGCGCGCAGCGCGCTTTCAGATCGGATACGGAGGTCGCCATGCACATGACCGCCATCATTTCGGTGGCGACGGTGATGTCGTAGCCGTCCTCGCGCGGTACGCCGTTGACCTTGCCGCCCAGACCGTCCACCACGGAACGCAGCTGGCGGTCGTTCATATCCACGCAGCGGCGGATCACGATTTTACGCGGGTCTATCCCCAGCGCGTTGCCCTGATAGATGTGATTGTCCAGCATGGCGCAGAGCAGGTTGTTCGCCGCGCCGATGGCGTGGAAATCGCCCGTAAAGTGCAGGTTGATGTCTTCAAAAGGCCCGACCTGCGCGTAGCCGCCGCCCGCCGCGCCGCCCTTGATGCCGAACACCGGGCCGAGCGACGGTTCGCGGAGCGCCACGACCACGTTTTTGCCGATACGTTTCAAGCCGTCGGCAAGCCCGATGGTGGTGGTCGTCTTGCCTTCGCCCGCGGGCGTGGGCGTGATGGCGGTAACGAGCACTAGCTTGCCGTCCGCTTTTTTATGCTCTTTCAGCAGGGAAAGATCCACTTTCGCCTTGTACCTGCCGTAACAGGAAAGATATTTTTCGTCTATGCCGCAGCTTTTCGCCACGTCGCAAATATTTTTCAGTTCCGTGGATTGGGCTATTTCTATATCGCTTTTCATCGCCGCTCCTTATTTGAAATACTCTACCGCGCTTTCGAACAGTTTCATGTCGTATCTGCCGCAGACGTTTTTATAAAGCCCCTTGCCGATGCGCTCGCTGTGTCCCATTTTGCCGAACACGCGGCCGTCGGGCGAGGTGATGCCCTCCACCGCGCACACCGAGCCGTTGGGGTTGAAGTCCACGTCCAGCGTGGCCCTGCCGTACATATCGACGTACTGCGTGGCGACCTGCCCGTTTTGCACGAGTTTATCCATCGTTTCGCCGTCCGCGACGAACTTGCCCTCGCCGTGGGAAACCGCGACGGTGTAGATCTCTCCGACCTTGGTGTTTTTAAACCATGGAGAGGCGTTGGAGGAAACGCGCACGTTGACGAGGCGCGACTGGTGCCGTCCGATATTGTTGAACGTGAGCGTGGGCATGTTTTCTTCCATATCGACGATCCTGCCGTAGGGCACGAGCCCCAGTTTGACGAGCGCCTGGAATCCGTTGCATATGCCGCCCATCAGACCGCCGCGCTTTCCGAGCAGGTCGCCCACAGCCTCTTTCACCGCCTCGTTTCTGAAAAACGCCGTGATGAATTTGCCGCTGCCGTCGGGCTCGTCGCCGCCCGAAAAACCGCCGGGAATAAAGACGATTTCGCTTCCGTTCACCGCGCTTGCGAACGCCTCCACCGAACGGGAAATCCCCTCCGCCGTGAGGTTGTTTATAACGAAGATGTCGGCTTTTGCGCCCGCCCTTTCAAAGGCTTTCGCGGTGTCGTATTCGCAATTTGTGCCGGGGAATACGGGGATAAGCACTTTCGGCCGCGCGGCTTTATGCGCCGCCGCGGCAAAGGGCTTGCCCTTGTAATCGATCGTGGGAATGAGTATGCGCGGCGTAGGCGTGAGCGTGGGGTAAACGGGTTCGAGTTTTCTCTCGTAAACGCCGTAAAGTTCTTCCAGCCCGACTTTTTCGCCGCGGCGGGAAATTACCTTTTCCGCGGTAATTTCGCCCAGAAGTTCGCCCGCCGCCGTATCGCCCTCGACTTCCGCAACGAACGAACCGTAATTATAGCCGAAGATATCCTCCGCAGACGCGCCGTCCGCAAAGCGGAACCCGAGCATGTTGCCGAAACACATTTTCATGACCGCTTCCGCCGCTCCGCCATAGGTCGGCGTGTAGACGGCGACGGCTTTTTTATCCCGCACGAGCGCGGATACCGTATCGAAAACCTTCAGCAGGCTTTCGGTTTCGGGCACGCCTTTTTCGTCGTACGCGGGCTTTATCAGCACTACCTTGTTCCCCGCCTTTTTGAACTCGCCCGAAACGATATTTTCCGTTTTGGAAACGGTAACCGCAAAGGAAACGAGGGTGGGCGGCACGTCGATGCGTTCGAAAGTTCCGCTCATGGAATCCTTGCCGCCGATGGCGCCGATCCCCAGCTCGTTTTGCGCCTTGTAAGCGCCGAGCAGGGCGGAAAACGGCTTGCCCCAGCGCTTGGCGTCCTTCATCGGCTTTTCGAAATATTCCTGGAAAGTGAGATATACGTCCTTAAATTCCGCGCCCGCCGCAACGAGCTTGGAAACGCTTTCTATCACGGCGAGATACGCCCCGTGGTACGGGCTCTTTTCCGAAATGAACGGATTGTAACCGTACGCCATAAGCGAACAGGTATCGGTATCCCCCTTTTCCACCGAAATCTTATGGCACATTGCCTGTATGGGCGTGCGCTGATATTTTCCGCCGAACGGCATGAGCACGGTGCCCGCGCCGATGGTCGAATCGAAACGCTCGGAAAGTCCGCGTTTGGAGCATACGTTGAGATCGCCCGCGAGCGCTCTCATGCCCGCGGCAAAGTCTTTTACTTCCGCCTTTTTAAACGGCTGCGGCCTTGCCGCGTAAACGTTCGCGTGTTTTTCCGCGCCGTTGGAATTTAAGAATTCGCGCGAAACGTCTACGATCGTTTTTCCGTTCCAGCGCATGACCAGCCGTTTTTTCTCCGTCACGCGGGCGACGACGGTCGCTTCCAGATTTTCCTTATCCGCGAGGGCGCGGAATTTTTCGGCGTTTTCCTTCGCCACCACGACCGCCATCCGCTCCTGCGATTCGCTGATCGCAAGCTCGGTGCCGTCTAACCCTTCGTATTTTTTCGGCACGGCGTCAAGGTCGATTTCCAGCCCGTCGGCAAGCTCGCCGATGGCGACGGAAACGCCGCCCGCGCCGAAGTCGTTGCAGCGCTTGACGAGCCGCGTTGCCTCGCCGTTTCTGAACAGGCGCTGCAACTTGCGCTCTTCGGGCGCGTTGCCCTTCTGCACCTCCGCGCCGCACGCCGTAAGCGAGGCCTCGGTATGCGACTTGCTCGAACCCGTGGCGCCGCCGCAGCCGTCGCGCCCCGTCCTGCCGCCGAGCAGGATCACCAGGTCGCCGTCCTCAGGCGTCTTTCTCACCACGTTTTCCGCGGGCGCCGCCGCGATGACCGCGCCGATCTCCATGCGCTTTGCGACGTAGCCCTCGTGATATATTTCGTCGACAAGCCCCGTGGCGAGCCCTATCTGGTTGCCGTACGAGGAATACCCCGCCGCAGCCGTCGTAACGATCTTGCGCTGGGGCAGCTTTCCCTTGATCGTATCCTTTACGGGAGTGAGCGGATTCCCCGCGCCCGTAACGCGCATGGCGGCGTAAACGTAGCTTCTGCCCGAAAGCGGATCGCGTATCGCGCCGCCGATACAGGTCGCCGCGCCGCCGAACGGCTCAATTTCCGTGGGGTGGTTGTGCGTTTCGTTTTTAAAAAGCAGCAGCCAATTCTGTTCCTCGCCGTCCACGCTGACCTTGATCTTGACCGTGCAGGCGTTTATCTCCTCCGATTCGTCCAGCTTTTCGAGCCTGCCGCTCTTTTTGAGCTGTTTCGCCGCGAGGGTGGCTATGTCCATCAAATTGACGGGTTTGGCGCGGCCGAGCGCCTTTCTCGCCGCTAAATATTCGTTATACGCGGCCTCGATTTCCTCATCTTCGAATTCGGCGTTGTCTATCGTGGTCAAAAAGGTGGTGTGGCGGCAATGGTCCGACCAGTACGTGTCTATCATGCGGATTTCCGTAATCGTCGGATCGCGCCGTTCGCTGCGGAAATAATCGCGGCAGAATTCCGCGTCGTCGCCGTCCATGGCGAGCGCGTACTTTTTGACGAACGCTTCCAGCCCCGCGCGGTCGAGCGCGGTAAAGCCATTCAGCGTTTCCACCCCGCGTGGCACGTCGTATTCCGTTTTCAGCGTGGCGTATTCTTTCAGTTCCGCCTCGCGCGCCTCCACGGGGTTAATGACGTATTTTTTGACTGTTTCCACCTCGTTTTCGGAAAGCTCGCCGTACAGAACGTACACCTTGGCCGAACGCACGAGCGGCTTTTCCTTTCGGGATATGAGCGCGATGCACTGCGCCGCGGAATCGGCGCGCTGATCGAACTGTCCCGGCAGGTATTCCACCGCGAACACCGCGGCCGCGCCCGCCGCGTCGAGCGAATATTTCGCGTCGTCCGTCTGCGGTTCGGAAAACACCGTTTTCACCGCGTAACCGAACAGTTTTTCGTCTATATTCTCCGCGTCGTAGCGGTTGACGATGCGCAGATCTTTCAGTCCCTTTATTTCGAGCAGGTCGTTTATCTCCGCGCGGAGCTTATGCGCGTCGTGTTCAAATCTCTTTTTCTTTTCGACGTATATCCTGAAAACCATTATTTATCCTCCAAGGCTCTGAGCGCCCGTGCGCCTATATCCCCTCTTTTATAAGCGTTTTCAAAGCCGATCTTTCCGCTCAGCGCGTAAGCGCCCCGCACCGCCTCGGCGAGCGTATTTGCCGTTGCGACCGCGCCGAGCACCCGCCCGCCCGAAGTGAACAGCCTGCCGTCCGCCGCTTTCGCGCCCGCGACGTAAATTTCCTCGTTTTTTCCGGGCTCGGGCAGGGAAATCTCGTATCCCGTAAGGTATTTTTGCGGATACCCGCGGGATGCGAGCACCACGCAGCACGCCGCGCCCGAAGAAAATTTCACTTCGGTTTCGGAAAGCCTTCCGTCCGCCACCGACAGCATGATATCGAGCAGGTCGCTTTCCAAAAGGGGCAGTACGACCTGCGTTTCGGGATCGCCGAAACGGCAGTTGTATTCGATAACCTTAGGCCCGTCCTCGGTCAGCATCAGCCCGAAATACAAACACCCCTTGAAAGTGCGCCCTTCGGCGTTCATCGCCGCCACGGTGGGCAGAAAAATCTTATCCATGCAGGTTTTTGCGATCTCTTCGGTATAATAGGGATTGGGCGCCACGGTGCCCATGCCGCCCGTGTTCGGCCCCGTATCTCCGTCGCCCGCGCGCTTGTGGTCCATGGAAGAAACCATCGGCTTTATGCACTTGCCGTCCGTAAAGCAGAGCACGCTGACCTCGGGACCGCGCAGAAATTCCTCAATCACCACCTTGGAGCCGCTTTCGCCGAAAATCTTATCCTGCATCATGGAGTTTACGGCCGCCTTCGCCTCTTCGCGCGTTTCGGCGACGATCACGCCCTTGCCGAGCGCCAGCCCGTCCGCCTTGACCACGGCGGGCACGGGCGCGGTATCGAGATAGGCGAGCGCGCTTTCGCGGTCGGCGAACACCTCGTACTTCGCGGTGGGTATGCCGTATTTTTTCATGAGATTTTTGGAAAAGACCTTGCTGCCCTCGATGACGGCGGCGTTTTTTCTCGGACCGAAACATTTTATGCCGCGGCTTTCCAGCTCGTCCACCGCGCCGAGCACCAACGGATCGTCGGGCGCGACCACGGCGAAGTCCACGCCGTTTTCCGCCGCGAAATCGGCGAGCGCCTTTACGTTTTTCACGTCGCCCGCCACGCATTCGGCGTCCGCCGCGATACCGCCGTTGCCCGGAATCGCCCAGATCTTTTCCGCCTTTTTATTTTTTTTGATTGCCTTGACGATGGCGTGTTCCCTGCCACCGCCGCCTACGACGAGAATTTTCATGTTTTACCCCGTATAAATAAGTTTTCCGAGCGCGGAGCCGCGCTCGGTAAAAAATCAGTGATGGAAAAGCCGCATGCCCGTAAAGCACATGACCATGCCGTATTTATCCGCGGTTTGGATAACGACGTCGTCGCGCACCGAGCCGCCCGGTTCCGCAACGTATTTCACGCCGCTCCTCTTTGCGCGCTCGATATTGTCGTCGAACGGAAAGAACGCGTCGCTGCCCAGCGTAACGCCGTCTATCTTCGCGAGATACGCCTTCTGCTCCTCTTTCGTAAAAACATCGGGCTTTGTCTTGAAATATTTCTGCCAGTTCCCCTCGGCGGCAACGTCCTCGAAATCTTCGGAAAGATAGATGTCGATGATGTTGTTCTTCTCCGGTCTGCCCACGCTGTCGTTAAAGACGAGGGAAAGCGCCTTGTCGCTCTGGCGCAGATGCCATAAGTCGGCTTTCGTGCCCGCGAGGCGGGTGCAGTGTATGCGGGACTGCTGCCCCGCGCCCACGCCGATGGCCTGTCCGTCCTTGGCGAAACACACCGAGTTGGACTGCGTGTATTTCAAGGTGATGAGCGAAACGATCATGTCCCGCGCAGCCTCGTCGGTGAGCGCCTTGTTTTCGGTTACGATATTATTTAAAAGCGCTCTGTCTATTTTGAAATTGTTTCGGCCCTGTTCGAACGTAATGCCGAACACCTGCTTTCTCTCGCGTTCTTCGGGCACGTAATCCTTATCTATTTTTACGATATTGTAGCCGCCCTTCCTCTTCGCTTTCAGAATTTCCAGCGCCTTGGGCGTGTAGGCGGGCGCAATGATCCCGTCCGACACCTCGCGGGCGATAATTTTCGCCGTAACTTCGTCGCATTCGTCCGAAAGCGCTATAAAGTCGCCGAACGAACTCATTCTGTCCGTACCGCGCGCGCGGGCGTAAGCGCAGGCGAGGGCGCTGTCGTCAAGCCCTTCTACGTCGTCCACGAAACACGCCTTTTTCAGCCGTTCGCCGAGCTTCACGCCGACCGCGGCGCTCGTGGGGCTGACGTGCTTGAACGAGGTCGCGGCGCACTTGCCCGTGGCTTCCTTGATCTCCCTGACGAGCTGCCAGGAATTGAACGCGTCCAAAAAATTGATATAGCCGGGTTTGCCGTTGAGTATCTCTATGGGCAGATCCCCGCCGTTTTCCATAAAGATGCGGGCGGGTTTCTGGTTGGGGTTGCAGCCGTATTTCAGTTCGAATTCTTTCATAGCGTTTTTCAGACCTTCAGATCGGTCTTTATTTCCTCCGTATGGTATTTCGCCAGAATGGGCGCGACGATCTCCGCGTTGAATTCCTCCACCTGCGAAACGCATCTGCCGATGTAAAGTTTCGGGTCGAGTTCGCTTTCTATCTCCTCTCTCGTAACGGGGAAAGCGGGATCGTTTTCAATGCGTTCGATCAGATCGTTCCTGCCGCCTTCGAGCTTGACTTTCGCCGCGGCGGCGTGCGAGTGAACGCGCAGCCTTTCGTGAAGTTCCTGCCTATTGCCGCCGTTCTTCACCGATTTCATCATGATGTTTTCCGTCGCCATAAAGGGCAGTTTTTCCATCACGCGGCGGGCAACGACCTTTTCGTATACGACCAGTCCCGCCGTAACGTTTATATATATATTCAGAATACTGTCCACCGCGAGGAAAGCCTCCGCGACGGAAATGCGCTTGTTCGCGGAATCGTCCAGCGTGCGCTCGAACCACTGCGTGCCCGCGGTGAGCGCGGGGTTGAGCGAATCGACGATGACGTAGCGCGCCAGCGCGGAAATGCGTTCGCTGCGCATGGGATTGCGCTTATACGGCATTGCCGAGGAGCCGATCTGATTTTTTTCGAACGGTTCCTCCACCTCTTCGAACGACTGCAAAATGCGCAGATCGTTGGAGAATTTATACGCGCTCTGCGCGATCCCGCTCAGCGCGGCGAGGAAATACGCGTCCACTTTACGGGAGTACGTCTGCCCGGAAACGGGCACGCTGCCCGCAAAGCCCATATCTTCCGCGATCAGCCTTTCGAGTTCTTTTATCTTGTTTTCGTCGCCGTCGAACAGCTCCATAAAGCTCGCCTGCGTCCCCGTGGTGCCCTTGCTGCCGAGCAGGAGCAGGTTTTCCATGCGGTGTTCGAGTTCCCTTATATCCATGGAAAGTTCGTACGCCCAAAGGGTAGCGCGCTTGCCCACGGTGGTGAGCTGCGCGGGCTGCAGGTGCGTATACGCGAGGCAGGGCAGATCTTTATACCGCAGCGAAAATTCCGAAAGGTTTTTCAGCACCTGCGCGCATTTTTTCAGCACGAGTCCGCTCGCTTTTTTCAAAATGATTACGTCGGTGTTGTCGCCCACGTAACAGCTCGTCGCGCCGAGGTGTATGATCCCCGCCGCCTTGGGACATTGCAGGCCGTAGGCATAAACGTGGCTCATCACGTCGTGCCGCACGATCTTTTCGCGCGCCTCCGCGTCCCCGAAATTGATATCGTCCTTATGCGCTTCGAGTTCCGCGATCTGTTCGTCGGTAATTTCCAGTCCCAGCTTTTTTTCGGCTTTAGCAAGCGCTATCCACAGCCTGCGCCACGTTCTGAATTTGAAACTTTCCGAAAAAATCTCCTGCATTTCCTCGGAGGCGTAGCGGGTGGAAAAGGGGCTTATATAATTCTTTTTGGAGATTTCCATATCGACACCTATTTGTTTTTATTGATCATTCTGCTCTCCGCGGCGCCGCTTTCGATATCGATATAGCGCACGTAAAGCGAAATTTTATTCTCTTTATCGAGGTTTTCCCATATCTCGGCGGTAAACGCGTCTATATCGCCGCCGATCTTCACGCGTTCGGGTTCACCCGTGAACGTGGGAATCGGGTTGCCGTTATGGTTGTAGGTATGTATGAAATGACCGAGCCCCGCGATCGGCGTATAGGAAAACGTGTAACGGTTGCACACCGTGCCGTTTTCGTCGCCGCTTTTCAAAATGCTCTGCTTATAGGTATACCCCTTTTCAAAATCGAGCACGGCGCTGATGCGCGGCGTGAAGTTTGGCGCGTCCGGTTCGAAACAACGGGTTTCGAGCGCCTCTTCAAAGGTTTTGCCCGCGCGCAGAAAATCCACGATCGTATCCGTCTGGTCGCCGTTGGTAACGACCACACGTTTCCCCTCCGACCGCACGGGGGAATAGATGATGAGCGAGGGATCTTCCACCTTGCTCTCGTCAAACGGGTAAATGACGACCTCGCCGTCCTTTTCCCTGAACACGCGGTTGCGGCTGTTGGCGCTCCTGCCCATGATGAAATAGGCGAAAACCGCCTTTTTACCGTCGGAGGAAAGTCCCGTAACGATTCCCCGCCCCGCGTAGTCGTTGTTTTTCAGCTTTTCGCCGATGCTTTCAATATCGTAAATACTCATTTTTTCCTCTCTTTCAGTATATCCGCCGCCACCTTTTCCAGCGCCGCGGGAAGAATTTTCCACTCCGCGCGCTCCATCACGCGCTTTTGCAGCGTTTCGGGCGTATCGCCCTCCTCGACCTCCACGGCGCGCTGCATGATGATCTTGCCGCCGTCGGGAATTTCGTTGACGAAATGCACGGTCGCGCCCGTAACTTTCACGCCGTAGGCGAGCGCCGCCTCGTGCACCTTCAAACCGTAATATCCCTTGCCGCAGAAAGACGGGATCAGCGACGGGTGCACGTTGATTATCCTGTCGGCATATCTTTTTGTAAAGTTCCCGCTCAGAATGCTCATGAAACCCGCGAGCACGATAAGCTCTATCCCCTCTTTTTCGAGCGCGGCAACGATATCGTTTTCAAACTGCTCCTGCCCTCTGCCCTTTTTGACGGAAACCGCCGTTTTCACGCCCGCTTTTTCCGCGCGTTCGAGGGCGTAAACGCCCTCTCTGCTCGAAAGCACGAGGGCTATTTCCGCCGACTTTATCTCTCCGCGCGCAGCGGCGTCGAGTATGGCCTGCAGGTTTGTGCCGCCGCCCGATACGAATACGGCGGTCTTGACCTTTTCTAACATAAGACGACGCCGTCTTCGCTCTTCACGATCTCGCCGAGCACGTATGCGTCTTCGCCCGCGGCTTTCAGTACGGAAAGCGCCTTGTCCGCGTCTTCTTTCGCCACGATCACGCTCATGCCCACGCCCATGTTGAAGGTGTTGAACATATCGCGTTCGGCGATATTGCCGCGCTGCTGAAGGAGCTTGAATACGGGCAGAACGCGCACGTCCTCTTTTCTGATCTTCGCGCCCAGCCCCTTGGGTATGCTCCTGGGGATATTTTCGTAAAATCCGCCGCCCGTGATGTGCGAAACGCCTTTGACTTTGACTTCCTCAAAGAGTTTCAGCATGGGTTTTACGTATATCTTCGTCGGCGTGAGCAGCGTTTCGCCCAGCGATCTGCCGCCCAGCTCTTCGAGCGGGGTTTTGAGGTCGGCGTTTTCGATGTCGAAAACCTTTCTCACGAGGGAAAAACCGTTGGAGTGCACGCCGCTCGACGGCAGCGCCAGCACCGCGTCCCCCTCCTTTACGCTCTTGTTGTCGAGTATTTTTTCCTTATCGACCAGCCCGACGGAAAATCCCGCCAGGTCGTATTCGTCGACGGGGTAAAAGCCGGGCATTTCCGCCGTTTCCCCGCCGATCAGCGCGCTGCCGGACTGCACGCAGCCTTCCGCAACGCCCTTGACGATGTCCGCCACCTTTTCGGGCACGTTTTTGCCCACGGCGATATAATCGAGAAAGAACAGCGGTTTCGCGCCGCAGCAGATGACGTCGTTCACGCACATCGCCACGCAGTCGATACCCACGGTATCGTGCTTGTCCATTAAAAACGCGATCTTCAGCTTCGTGCCGACGCCGTCCGTACCGCTGACCAGCACGGGGTTTTTCACGCCCGAAAGGTCGAGCGAGAAAAGACCGCCGAATCCGCCGATATCGCTCGCCACGCCCTTTGTCATCGTGCGCGAAATGTGGCTCTTCATCAACTCGACCGCCTTATAGCCCGCGGTGATGTCCACACCCGCCTGCTTGTAGCTTTCGCTGTAACTTTTTTCCATATCACACTTCCTTTTCGTTGATCTTGCGTTCAAATTTGTTTTTATGCACCGTCGCGGGCACTTCGGTGGGATACTTCCCGTCGAAACACGCCGTGCAGAACCCCTTGCTTCCGTCGCCCGCAAGGTAGGGCAGATATTTGGGATTGAGATACCCCAAAGAATCCACGCCGATGATCTTCGCGATCTCGGGAACGGTGTGCTTGCACGCGATCAGGTTTTCCTTGCTGTCGATATCCGTCCCGTAGTAGCACGGATTCAGGAAAGGCGGCGCGGAGGAAAGCATATGCACTTCGGTCGCGCCCGCCGCGCGCAGGAGCCTTACGATCGGCGCGCTGGTCGTGCCGCGCACGATGGAATCGTCCACCATGATGACGCGCTTTCCCGCCACCGTCGAGGGCACGGCGTTGAGCTTGATGCGCACTAAATTTTCCCTCGATTTCTGTCCCGGCGCGATAAACGTACGTCCGATATATTTGTTTTTTATCAGCCCTATCCCGTAGGGTATGCCCGATTTCTGCGAATAGCCTATGGCGGCGTCTATGCCGCTGTCGGGCACGCCGATCACGATATCGGCGTCTATTTTGTATTCCTCCGCGAGAAAAGCCCCCGCTCTCTTTCTCGCCTCGTGCACGGAAAATCCTTCCACGATGGAATCCGGGCGGGCGAAATAAATGTACTCGAATACGCAGAAACTCGGCCTTGCGCCGCAGTTGTCCTTGATGGAAAGCACGCCGCTTTTTGTAAACACCACGATCTCGCCGGGCAGTACGTCGCGGATGAATCTGGCGTTGACCGAATCGAGCGCGCACGTTTCCGATGCGACCACGTACGAGCCGTCCTCCCGCTGCCCGTAGCAGAGCGGACGGAAACCGTTGGGATCGCGCACGGCGATCATCTTCTGGGGAGACATGATCACGAGCGAATACGCGCCCTTGATCTTCTTCATTGCGCGGCCGACGGCCTCTTCTATCGAACAGGCGTTGATGCGCTCTTTCGTAATGATGTAGGAAATAACTTCGGTATCGCTCGTCGTGTGGAAAATGGATCCCTGCTCCTCGAGCTGCGTTCTCAGCTCGTAGGAATTGACGAGATTGCCGTTGTGCGCCAGCGCCATGGACCCCTTGATGTGCCTTACGACGATGGGCTGCGCGTTGGCCACGCCCTTGCTGCCCGTGGTGCCGTAGCGCACGTGTCCGACAGCCATGTTGCCTTCGCCGAGCGTTTCCATCACGCGCGGCGTGAATACGTCGTTGACCAGACCGTCGTCCTTATGGACGCGGAACACGCCGTCGTCGTTGACCACGATCCCGGCCGATTCCTGCCCCCTGTGCTGCAGGGCAAACAGTCCGTAATAGGTCAGATGCGCGACGTCGGTCTTCTTGTCGGAAAAAATTCCGAATACCCCGCATTCTTCGTTGATCTTCGCCACTTTTTTACTCTCCCAGCAAACGTTTCAGAATTTCGTTGTAAGCGTCTTCCACGCCGCCGAGGTCGCGTCTGAAACGGTCTTTATCGAGTTTTTCCTTGGTAACGCTGTCCCAGAAACGGCAGGTATCGGGCGAGATCTCGTCCGCGAGCACGATAGTGCCGTCCGCCGTCTTGCCGAATTCCAGCTTGAAATCGATAAGCTCGATGTTCGCGCTTTTGAGATAGTCGGAGAGCACGCGGTTGACCTTGAAAGAATATTCCGCGATGAGGCCGAGCTCCTCCTTCGTCGCCCATTTCATGGCGAGTATGTGATATTCGTTGACCATGGGATCGCCGAGCGCGTCGTCCTTATAGCAGTATTCGAGCACGGTGGAGCCGAGCTTTGTGCCTTCGGGCAGGCCGAGGCGCTTTGCCAGAGAGCCCGCGGCGATATTCCTCACAATGACTTCGAGCGGAATGATTTTCACCTTTTTCACGACCGTTTCCCTGTCGTTGAGCTCTTCCACGTAGTGCGTGGGAATGCCGTTCTTTTCCAGAAGTTTCATCAAGTAGTTCGTTACCCTGTTGTTGATGGCTCCCTTGCCCAAAATAGTGCCCTTCTTCAGGCCGTTGAAAGCGGTGGCGTCGTCCTTATAGGAAACGATGCAGTAATTCGGGTCGTCCGTTGCGTAAACCTTTTTCGCTTTGCCTTCGTAAAGCTGTGTCGTCTTTTCCATTACAAGCTCTCCTTAATATATAAATTAGATTTATTTGTTGTATTTTTCTTCGACCGCGCGGTTTTTCGCCAAAACCTTTTCCGTCGCCGCCTTTCTCGCTTCGGCAAGTCGGCGGGCAAGATCTTCGTCGGAAACGGCGAGGATCTGCATCGCCAGAAGCGCGGCGTTTTCCGCACCGTCGATGGCCACGGTCGCCACGGGTATGCCCGAGGGCATCTGCACGGTGGATAAAAGCGCGTCCAGCCCGTCGAGCGTGGAGGACTTTACGGGAATCCCGATGACGGGAAGGGTGGTGTTCGCCGCGATGCTGCCCGCGAGGTGCGCGGCCTTGCCCGCCGCCGCGATGATCGCGCCGAATCCGTTTTCCTTCGCGTTCGCCGCGAACAAACGGGCCTCTTCGGGCGTTCTGTGCGCGGAATACACGTGCATTTCAAACGGCACGCCGAAATTTTTCAGCGTATTGGCCGCCTTTTCGAGTACGGGCAGGTCGCTGTCGCTGCCCATGACGATTCCCACTTTCTTCATGTTGTTCTCCTTTCGCCCTTGCGGGTTTTTTCGTGAAAATATAAAAGGACAGTCCTAAAAAAGAACTGCCCAGTCGGTCGACAAATTACGTTTTCCGCTCCCCCGCGGTCGCCCGCTATCCGCCCCGAAAGGCGGCTTACCGACAGTTGCGGAAAACAATGGTTACTATTCGAGCCGCCGCCGCGGGGCGGTTTCGGCAAGTTCATTGTTATTTTAACAAAATCCGCCGCGATAGTCAACTAAACGCGCGCACCTTTTTATTTTTTCACATTCCCCCGCTTTCTGAAAAAATTAAAAATTTTCCGAAAAATTATTGACATTTTTTCTTTGCGGGTGTATAATCATAAACGATCGAATTAGTTTGAACTTCAAACTATTCGTCCGTAAGGGGTTTTCGGTGGAATTAAGGGAACGTTACAATGCTTTTTTCGTAAAGTGTTTCAACAATATATTGAAAAAGGAAAAAGAAATGCTCTGCCGCATCGACAAAACGCTTTCGCTTTCGGAAATACACGTAATCGAGGCGATTTGCAACGCGGGAGAGAACAATACATCCAAAAACGTGGCGGAAAATCTGCGCGTTTCTCCGGGAACGCTTACGACCGCGGTGAACACGCTCGTACACAAGGGTTACGTATATAAGGAAAAGGACGCGGCGGACAAGCGGGTATCCCGCTTATCGCTCACCGGCAAAGGTCTGGAGGCGAATGCCCTGCACGCGCGTTTTCACGCCGCCATGATCGATTCCATTTTGAAAAGCACCGAAGAAAAAGAGGCCGAAGTGCTGATTGCCGCTTTGGAAAAAATTCAGGTTTTTTTAGGAGATTTCGATTTTGAAGGTTAAGTTTATAACGGATTCTTCGGCAGACCTGCCGAAAGAGGTCGTAAAAGATTTGGACATAACCGTCCTCCCCATAGAACTTTCGTTCGGCAGCGAAATATTTTTGGATAACGTTACCATCACCAACGAAGAGTTCTACGAAAAGCTGAGAAAGTGCAGGGAACTGCCCAAGACCAGCCAGATCAACCAGTTCGTTTTCGAGGACGCGTTCCGCCCGTACAAGGGTACGGATACGCTCGTCGTCGCGATCATAATATCTTCCGAAATGAGCGCCACGATAGAGGCGGCGCGGCGCGCGCAGCAGGAACTGGCGATGGACAATCTCCTCGTCGTGGACAGCCAGCTCGTTACTTTCGGCCTCGGCGCATACGTAGTGGAAGCGGCAAAGCTCGCAAAAGAGGCGCAGAGCAAAGAAGAACTGCTCGAAAAACTGGAAGCGCTGCGTTCCAAAGTAAAGCTGTACGCTTATGTGGACGACCTCAAATACCTGCGCTACGGCGGCAGGCTTTCGGCGGCGAGCATGCATATAGCGAATTTTCTGCGGCTCCACCCCGTGATCACGCTGGATAAAAAGGTAGAAGTCATTTCCAAGCAGATCGGCGTGGCGAAATGCCTGCGCTATATGATCGAGAAAGTCAAAGAAGAGGCGGATTTTGCATATCCTTTGTATTTCGCCAATTCGGATTCGAGCGTACGAACACATGTTCCAGCTGGGGCCGACGGTCGGCACGCACGCGGGTCCGGGCTGTATCGGCGTTGTATTTATCGCAAAAAATTAATCAAGCTCACACTATCCTCACCATAAATGACAATACGGAGGGCGGCGCATTCGGCGCCGCCCTCCGTATTTTAAAAAGAACCCGCCGCGCATCGAGCGCGGCGGGCATGTCGGGGATAGTTGGAAGCTCCCGGACATAAACGCGGAAAAGGCCTCGCGTTTTTTTACTTATTTATACTTGACTTTTACCCCTTTTGTCCACCGAAAAAGCAAAATATTTTAAATATTTTTCAAAAAAATTTTTTCGGCCGTAAAAAAACTCTCCCGCAGACAGAATAAAACGCACTTTCTAAAAACCCCTGCCTACGCCTGCGGCGGAAAACATAGCGAACAAAAACACCGCGGCGGACGCGCAGAACGCCGCGACGCCTGCGATCTTCACCGCTTTGCCCCTGCAAAACAAACGCGCCGCCGCCAAAATTAAAGAAAGGGCGATCAGAAACAGGCTGACGTACAGTATCCAAAGCGCGCCCGAATCGGACAAATTTTCCCAAGCGTGGAAATAATGAACCGTTTCATGCAGATTTCCCTCCGCATCGGGCAAAACCGCAGTATAACCGAAAAATTTTACGAAATACAACGGCACAAACAAACAGTTTACGACAATCTGCGCAAAACAGAAAACCTTCTCAAAACGGAACGATTGTTTCATGATATATATCTCCCTTTACCGCAGTTCTCGTCATTACAACGAAACCGAAAGGGCGTTTGTCCCGCAAAAAAGAAAAATTTTTTATAAAGGCGCGCTATTTATACTTTACTTTCACGCCCTTCTTTTCCAAAAAACGCAAAAAGGCGGGCGCGTCGCCCAGGATAAATTTATCCGCCGTGAGGATATAGGCCTGATTTTTGGCAATATACAGGTAAATATACTCTTTGTTGACGTCTGCGGAACGCAGATCGGAAATGCGGATCTCCGCGTCGCTGAACTTGATCCCCTGCCTTTCCGAGGCTACGCGCACCGTATCTTCGCGGACTTCCACGACGTTTTCCAGCCCTTCCTCCACGAATGCCGCCATGTATTTTTTAGAACTTGCCGACTTGATGAGAATGAGCGGCAGAAAGGCGTACACGACCGCCAGCGCGAGCAGGATAGCTCCCAGCACGTATTCGTCTATCAAAAGAATGCTCACGAGTCCGAGCGCCAGAAAGACGGGCACGACCACGCAAACCGTTACGCGGAAGGACTTTTTCACCGAGTATTTCTGATATTCGGAATTTTCTTTCGGTCCGAGCGGACTCCTGTTCAGAAAGAGCGCGCCTTCGGGTATGCCTGCCGTTTTTTCGCCGCGCGTTCCGCTTTCCGCGGACGCAAGTTTTTTATCTTCCATGTTTCCTCCTTTTAATCCACGTCGAAATTTTCGAGTTTATCCTTTTTCGGCACGGGCTTGCTGTCGCCGTGGAACACGAACAGCATCGTAACGAGCGCGAGCACCATGAATACGGCGGCATAGGCGAAGAGCGCCTCCATGCCGACCTCGTCCATGATCAGTCCCGAAAGAAAGGGCGTAGCGATCTGCCCCGCCATCGAAGCGGTATAATAGTACCCCGTGTATTTGCCGACGGTGGAGCCTTTGCTCATTTCCACCACCATCGGATAGGAATTGACGTTGATGGTCGCCCAGCCGATGCCGCATACGGCGAAAAACACCGCCATGAGATAGAACATCGGTTCGGTGAATATGCCCTCCGAAAGGTCTATCTTCACCCCGAAGAGGTTGGAGCCGAGAAAGAACGCCGCGCCGAACGCGAAGATCATGAGCGCCACGCCGATAAGTATGGTCTTTTTGCGGCCGATTTTGGAGGCGAGCATGCCCACGGGTATGAACATAACGATGGCCGCTACCTGCGCCACCATGAGCGGCAGAGAAAACGAGCCGTCCCGTATCCCCCAGATCTTCTGCGCGTATACCGAAAAGGAAGATGTTACGGCGTTATACGCCATGTACCAGAGCAGAACCGAGGCGAGCAGGAAGAGCATGCTGACCAGCTTCGAGCGGCCGAGCTTTTCCGTTCCCTCGTTTTCGTCTTTGCCGTCGTCCGTTATGTTGTATTTTCTCTCCGCCTCTTCGCGCAGGCGGTTGAGTTCGGGTTCTTTCACGAGCGCGAGGAATATGACCAGCCCCAGCAGCATCAGCCCCGACACCACCGCGAACAGCGGCAGATACGAGCCCTGCTCCTTGACGAGCACGGCGATAAGCGCCAGCGAAATCAGTCCGCCGAGCGCGCCCATCAGATTGATGACGGCGTTCGCCTTGCTCCTGAGCGGCTTGACGGTAACGTCCGGCATGAGAGCCACGGCGGGGGAGCGATAAACGCTCATGAATACGAGCGTAAAGCAAAGCGAGATCAGGAAAGGAACGAGCTCGCCCGCGTCCGCGCTGACGCCCACCGCGATAAAAGTAAGCGCCGAGAGCACCGTGCCGACGACGATATACGGCGTGCGCCTGCCCAGACGGCATTTTTTCGACCTGTCGGACAGGGTGCCGAAGAGCGGGAGCATGAAGAGCGCGACTATGTTGTCGAGCGCCATGATGACGCCGCGGAGCGCGTTGCCGAAATTGAACGTGTTGTCGAGTATTTTGGAAACGATGCTGTCGTACACCTGCCAGAACATCGAGATCGTCAGAAAGACGATGCCGACGAAGACCGTGTTTTTCGCGTTGAGTTTCATTGTCCCTCCTGCGGGCGGTCCCGCCCGTTTATATTGTATCATAAAAGGCGGGCCATTACAACCGAAAAAGAAAAAAACGCCGCGGGAAATCCCGCGGCGAACAAAATTATCGTCAGACTTTTTTCGTTTTGTCCTCCATGACGACCTTTGAAAAGGCGTCTTCTTTCTTCATGACGCCGAGGTCGCCGTCCTTCCTGCTCCACACCGAAAGCGTGCCCTCTTCCGCCTCCTTGTCGCCCACGACGAAGATATACGGCACCTTCGCCAGGCGCGCCTCGCGGATTTTGTAGCCGATCTTTTCGTTGCGGTTATCCGCTTCGGGGCGAAGCCCCAGCGCTTCGAGCTCTTTCGCCACGCTGTCGGCATAAGCCGCCGAACGTTCGGTAACCGAAAGCACCTTGAACTGCACGGGCGCAAGCCACAGCGGAAACGCCCCCGCATATTTTTCGATAAGCAGGGCGAGCGTGCGTTCGTAACAGCCGATAGAACTCCTGTGAATGACGAAGGGGACCTGTTTTTCCCCGTTTTCGTCCACATAGGTCATGCCGAAGGAATGTCCCGCCGCGAAGTCGAGCTGCAAGGTGATGAGCGTATCCTCCTTGCCGTAGACGTTTTTAATCTGCACGTCGAGTTTCGGCCCGTAGAAAGCCGCTTCGCCGTCCGCCTCCACGTAGTCGAGGCCGAGATCGTCCAAAATGGTCTTCATGCGCGCTTCCGTTTCCTGCCAGGCCTTGTCGTTGTCGATATATTTCGCCTTATCCGACTTGCCGCGCTTGCTGAAACGGAACGTAACGTCCTCTTTCAATCCTAAACAGTCGAGGAAATAGTAGCTTAAATCCAAACAGCGCTTGAATTCTTCCTCCACCTGATCGGGCGTGCAGACGATATGTCCGTCCGAAAGCGTGAACTGCCTTACGCGGATCAGCCCGTGCATTTCGCCGCTCGCTTCCTTTCTGAACAGCGTGGCCGTTTCGGCGTAACGGCAGGGCAGATCGCGGTAGCTCTTCAAACCGTTTTTATAGATCTGATACTGGAACGGGCAGGTCATGGGGCGGAGCGCCAGCACGTCGGGATCGTTTTCGTCGCCGACGATAAACATCTTGTCGCGGTAGTGGTCCCAGTGCCCCGAAATGCGGTAGAGGTCGTTTTTCGCCATATACGGCGTTTTGGTGAGCATGAAACCGCGGCGTTCCTCCTCGTCCTCGACAAAGCGCGTGAGGATCTGCATCATCTTCGCGCCTTTGGGCATGAGCAGGGGCAGCCCCTGCCCCACGACCTCTTCGGTCATGAACAGACCGAGTTCGCGGCCGAGCTTGTTGTGATCGCGCTTTTTCGCCTCTTCCACCTTGGCGAGGTATTCTTCGAGTTCGGATTTTTTCTCGAACGCCGTGCCGTAAATGCGGGTGAGCATCTTGTTCTTTTCGTCCCCGCGCCAGTAGGCCCCCGTGATGCTCGTCAGCCTGAACGCCTTGATGCGCCCCGTGGACGGCATGTGCGGACCGCGGCAAAGATCGACGAAGTCGCCCTGTTTGTAAAAGGAAATCTCCGCGTCTTTGGGCAGGTCGTTGATGAGTTCTTTTTTATACGGTTCGCCGAAATTGTCCATCATCCTGAGCGCGTCCCTGCGGCTGAGCGTAAAGCGCTCGATCGGCAGATCGCTTTTGATGATCCTGTTCATTTCCGCCTCGATCTTGCCCAGATCGTCCTTGTTTATGGGCGTCTTGAAATCTATATCGTAATAAAAACCGTTTTCTATGACGGGACCGATGGCCAGCTTGCAGGTGGGAAATACCGCCTTGACAGCCTGCGCAAGCACGTGCGAGGCGGTGTGACGGAACACGTTCAGCCCGTCCTTTTCTTTGAGCGTAACGATTTCCAGCGCGCAGTCCCTGTCGATCGCGCGGGACAGGTCGACCAGCTCGCCGTCCACCCTCGCGCAGACCGCGTTCCTGAACAGTCCCTCGCTGATGCTCTTTGCGATCTCTCCCGCCGTTTTGCCGTTCTCGACTTCGAGAACGGAGCCGTCTTTCAATGTGATTTTCATACCGTTTCTCCTTAAATATAAAAAATCCCTAAACCGTAAAACGGTTTAAGGACGAAATTTTTTCCGCGGTTCCACCTTAATTGCTGTAAAACAGCCACTTTAAAAAGAAGTTTTCCGGGACTTCCCCCGTGCCGGACAAAGCGGTTTCGCCCTCGCGGTTCAATGCGTTCTCGCAGCCCCGAACGCTCTCTTGAAAATCCCCGCGCGCTACTTGTCATTATCCTTTTCGGCAATTCGTTTGTATCTGTATAGTACACCCTTTCGCGCGTTTTGTCAACCGCTTTTCAAGAAAAATATCCTTTTCCGAGGGTAATTTTATCGCCGAAATATTCCTTGAGATACTTTTCGTCGGTGGCGGGCAGCGGGGAATTGACCTCCACCTCGCCGCAGCCCGACAGCAGCACCTCGCGCACGATGCGCCCTTCCTCCATGCCTTTATCCATCAGCTCGCCCCGCGAAAGCCTGCGGTAGTCCGCGTCGTACACCTTTTCCCCCTCGACAAAGACCTTGCGCTTTTTGTCCTCCAGCAGATAGGTGATGAAATCCTTCAGCTGGCTGCCCTGAAAATATTCGGGCATGCAGTTGACTATGCCCTGCCACTTGCTTTTGAGCGGCCGCATGCGGAACTGGAAGATGCCGTCCACGGCTACGTACTCGAAGCCTGAAAGCCGTCCGAAAGCGTAACGCTTATCCTCTTCGAGGTCGGCGGCGATAAGCGAGGTGAGCAGCAGTTCCTTTTCTATCCCGCTCAGGCCGAACGCCGAAATGAGCTTTTTGAAATAATCGTATTTATAATTGACCGCCACCACGTCCGCCGCCTTGTCGCAGATCTCGCGGCGCACGATATCGGCGTAATAGGCGGGGCACTCCACCGTGAACACGCTCCGCCCGCCCGCGCGTTTCACCTCGGTGCGGCATTCCGCCTGCGACAAAAATTCGCTGAGCGCGAAACGGATATAATCGATATTCCCCTCGTGAAAATCCTTGTCTGTCAATGTTAGTTGGACCATATAATTCTATTCTATGCTTTTCTCCGCGTAAAATACGCACGCACTACGCTTTTTTGAAAAGTTTTTTGTCTTTTAGCGTAGAATTTTTGCCTTTCGCAAGGCGGTAGAACGCCTTGTAGGTTTCGGAAATGAGCACGATGCTCGCCGCGGTGAAAAGCGTTTTGCACCACACGGCGGCCGAGAGGGGCGCTATGGCGAACATCCTGTATCCGACCTGCACGATAAGCACGTGGATTAAAAAGGTAAACCCGAAGGTGAGCGGCATGAGCTTGTTGTTTTTCAGCCCGGAAAACGCGCTCTTTTTGCCGATCTGACGGCTGTTGAAGGCGTTGAATATCTGGAAAGACACAAAGAGCGTAAATATCACCGCGCCTTGTTCTTCGTAACTCGCGCCGATAAAGTTGAACCGCACCTGCAGCAGTAAAACGACGGCCATGTACACGCCGTGCAGGAGTATGCGGGCGAACATCTTTCCCCCCACGATACTCGCCGTGCGGCTGACGGGCTTGTTTTCCATCAGGGATTCGTCTGCGGACTCCAGCCCCAGCGTAAGCGCGGGCGGGCCGTCCATGACGACGTTGATCCACAAGAGCTGCAAGGTATTGAAAGGCGCGGGATAGCCCAAAAGCAGCATGGTTACGATAAAGAACACCGCCGAGAGGTTGACCGTGAGCTGAAACAGGATAAACCGCTGCAGATTGCGGTATACGTTGCGGCCGAATTCCACGGCGCGCACCACGGTGGAAAAGCTGTCGTCGAGCAGAACGACGTCCGCCGCCTCCTTGGTGATCTGCGAGCCGGTAACGCCCATGGCGATCCCCACGTCCGCGTGGCGGATCGCGGGGGCGTCGTTGATGCCGTCGCCCGTTACGGCGACCACCTCCCCGCTGTTTTTGAGAGCCTTGACCACGCGGAGTTTGGTCGCGGGCGTACTGCGCGCGATAACCGAAATGCGGCCGAGCGCGAGCGCCAGTTCCGCGTCGCTCATCTTATCTATGGCGGAGGCCTCCACCGCTTCCTCCTCGCCCGAAATGAGTTTGAGTTCGCGCGCGACGGCGGTGGCGGTCAAGATGTTGTCCCCCGTGAGCATTTTTACTTTGATATTCGCCTTCTTGCAGAGGCGCACCGCCTCGTGCACCTCCTTGCGCACAGGGTCGGCGATGACGGCGAAACCGTCGAACTTGAAGGGCGCGCTTTCGTCTATACGCTTCGTGTCCGCATGCGCGAACGCAAGCACCCGCCGCCCCTCGGAGGCATATTTTTTCAGAAGGTCGCTCATGCGCTGTTTCTGCCGGTATGCGAGGTCGGTGAGCGGCATTATTTTTTCGGGCGCGCCCTTGATGAGCGTGCGCACCCGACCGCCGAAAGTAATCGACGTGGACATATACTTTTTATCCGAAGAAAAGGGCACCCGACCGACCACGTTGGCGCGGCGTCGCATATCGGCGTAATTTTTGCCCGTGGACCTTTCGTAAGCCGCGAGCAGCGCGCCCTCGCTGCTGCTGCCGCTGTAACGCATGTTCTTTTCGCGGATCAGATCGGCCGTGGAATTGATGCAAAAATTCTGATACAGCGCCTCCTTTACGATCTCTTCCGGCGCGTAGCAGTATTCGGTGGTGCAGATCTTTATCACGCTCATCTTGTTTTCGGTGAGCGTTCCCGTCTTATCCGAACAGATCACGCTGACCGCGCCCGCCGTTTCGGTGGCGATCAGCTTTTTGATGAGCACGTTTTCCCGCGCGAGCTTTATCATGTTGAGCGCGAGCGATACCGCCACGATGGCGGGCAGGCCTTCGGGCACGGCGGCCACCACGAGCACGATACCCGAGATAAAGACGTCCATCACCGATTCGAAACTCGCCGTTCCGCTCAAAAACAGGCGCACCGTGCTGACGATTATGACGAACAGCGCGGCGAGCGCGCCGATAATCGTAACCGTGCGCGTGAGGCGCGCCAGCTTTTGATTGAGCGGACTTTTGCCGTCCTTTTTGACGGAAAGTTCGCCCGCGATGGCGCCTATTTCTGTTTTCTGCCCCACGCCCGTAACGATCATTTTTCCCTCGCCGGAAGCGACGAACGTGCCCGCGTAGAGCATGTCGCTGCGTTCGGCGAGAGGCGCGCCGATATGGACGGGCGCCGCGCTCTTTTTCACGGGCGCGGACTCCCCCGTCAGCGCCGATTCGTCCGCGCTCAGCCCCTCGCTTTCCACAACGCGCCCGTCGGCGACCAGCTTGTCGCCGCCCGAAAGCAGGAGAATATCGCCCGCGACCACGGCGTCCTTCGTCAGCAGTACGGGCTCGCCCCCGCGGATCGCCCTCACGCTCACCTTGTCGTATATATCGCTGAGCGCCGCGAACGCCTTTTCCGAACTGCTTTCCATAAAGAGCGTTATGCCTACGGAAAGCGCTATGGCGAGAAAAATACCGATACATTCTATAAAATCGCCGTCCCCCGTTTTGAGCGCCTTGCCGATATTCGTGCCCAGCGTGATGACGAAGCTGAATATCAGAATGAGGATCATCGGTTCGGCGAACGCCTCCCCGATGCGCGCGAAAAAGCCCTTGCCCTTTTTCTTTTTCAGCACGTTGGCGCCGTATTTCAAAGCGTTTTCCTTCACCGCCGCCGCGCCCAGCCCGTTATTTACGTCGCTTTTGAAGTGGTCGATTACGTTTTGTGCGTTTTCCGCGTGATACACCATAAGCCATCTTTCTCCCGTTCGTTTCAATTTATGCGTGTCCGCGCCCCGTTATGAGTTTACAAACGCCGATTTTTATGTTAAAATGAAATCCGAAAATCATAAAAGGGGACAAATCATGGAAAAAGACGTACTCGAAGTAGATATCAAGGGGTATAAGGCGGAACTGCCCATACTGCCCCTGCCCAGCGGGATAAAGATCGCGTTTTTCAACCTGCACGGCAATCAGGAACTGACCGAGCACTGCGGCAAGGAACTTGCAAAACTTCTGAGCGACTGCGACGTGCTCGTAACGGCGGAATCCAAGGGACTGCAGCTGACGCACGTGGCGGCGCGGGAACTCGGCATGCACTATTACGCCGTGGCGCGCAAGAGCAAGAAGCTCTATATGCAGGACGGCATAGAAATCACCATAAAATCGAGCATCACGACGGGCGCGATACAAAAACTGTACCTTTCCCGCCACGACGCCGACCTGCTGAAAGGTAAAAAAGTGGGCATCGTGGACGACGTGGTTTCCACGGGCGCCAGCCTCGAAGGGTTGGAAGAGCTGGTGCAGAAAGCGGGCGGCACGGTGTACAAAAAGGCGTTTGTGCTCGCCGAGGGCGACGCAGCCTACCGTAAGGAT
>UQZE01000005.1 GCA_900545325.1 uncultured Eubacteriales bacterium | reverse complement strand
GCGTGGCCGTTTCCGCGGAAAATTTCGACGCGTTTTACAAGGCGATGGACGAATACCTCGGCAAAGCGTACGGCGCGGAGGAGTTCGTGCCGAAAATTTATGCGGACGGGTTCTGCGACCGCCCCCTTTCCATGCGGTTTGCGGAGGAGCTGGAACTTCTGGAACCGTGCGGCGTGGGAAACCGCCGCCCGCTCTTCGTCGCCGCCGCCCGCGAGATCGCGGCGGCGCCCTTAAAAACGGGTTCGCCGCACGCGAGTTTTATGCACGGCGCGTGCGAAATGCTCTATTTCGGAGGCGCGAAGGATATAGATTCGCTTTCCCTGCCCCTCGAAAAGACCGTTCTGTTCGAACCGAACGTATCCGTTTTCAACAAGGTAAAGCGGCTCAAGGGCATCGTGCGGGAGGTGGTGTCCGCTTACGCCTACGACGCGAAACTGGACGACGTGATCTTTGAAAAACAGCTTTCCTCCCTGCGCGCGGAGGAACCGCCGTTCGAAACGGTGGACACCGCGGGCGCGCTGGCGTTGGCGGAGGAAGCGCTCAAAAGCCGCTACGGCACGGCGTTTATATTCAGCGATCCCGAAAACGCCGACAGGTTCGAGCTGTTGAAGGGGGTGCCGCGCTCCCTGTTCCGCCCGTCGGAGAGCAACCTGCTGAACGCCGTCGTTATCGGCGGCGGGGAGCCGCTCGACGGTTTCAACGCCGTCATCTATATGGACAGGCCGCCGCGCGCCGTTGCGGCGGGCAGAAAGACTTACGTCAACGCGGAGCTTTCCGGCCGGCGGTATTTCGGAAAACTGGACGCCTCCCGCGCGGCCTTCAAGGACGTTTTCGTGCAGCTGCGCGCGCTTTCGGGCAGAAAATTTCAAAAAAGTATTGATTTTTACAGGCAAAATAATGTACAATATAATTTAAGGGAGTTTCTGTTCGGGCTGGAAGTCTTTACCGAACTCGGCATATTCGCCGTGAAAAACGGCGTATTCTCCCAGACTGCGGTGAAGAGCGACCTTTCGAACTCGGCCGTATATAAACTTGTGGAAGGGATTTTAGCAGATGATTGAAGTTCTGGAAAAAATCAGGGAAACGTACGGCGGCGCCGACCTTGCGCTGTGCGAAAAGGCGTACGAGTTCGCTAAAAAGGCGCACGCCAACCAGAAACGCGCGTCGGGGGAGGAATATTTCACTCACCCTTGCAACGTTGCCAAAATCCTGATAGACCTGGGGCTGGACGCCGCCACCATCGCCGCGGCCTTTCTGCACGACGTGATAGAGGATACCCCCGTTTCCGAAGGGGACATCAAGGCCGAATTCGGCGACGAGGTTTTGCAGCTCGTTCTGGGCGTAACCAAGCTCGAAAAGATCGAATTCACCTCCAAGGAGGAAGAGCAGGCGGAGAACTTCCGCAAGATATTCGTCGCCATGGCGAAGGATATCCGCGTGATCATCATCAAGCTGGCGGACAGACTGCACAACATGCGGTCGCTCAACTTTCTTTCGCCCGAACGCCAGCAGCGCATGGCGCGCGAAACGCTGGAAGTGTTCGCCCCCCTCGCGGGCAGGCTGGGCATTTCGCAGATCAAGTGCGAACTCGAAGATCTCTCTCTCAAATACCTCGAACCGGAATTTTTCGAATATCTCGTCGCCAACATCAACGCCAAGCTCGCGGAACGCAGGGAATTCGTGGCGTTCGTGGTGCAGGAAATTCAGAAGATCCTCGACGAAAGCAATATAAAGGGCGAGGTGTTCGGGCGCCCGAAACACTTTTACAGCATCTACAAGAAGATGAAGAACCAGAACAAGACGCTCGATCAGATCTACGATCTGACGGCGGTGCGGGTCATCGTCAAATCGGTGGACGACTGTTACGAGGTGTTCGGAAAGATCCATCACAAGTGGAAACCCGTGCCCGGGCGCATAAAGGACTATATCGCTACCCCCAAACCGAATATGTACCAGTCTTTGCATACCACGGTGGTAACGAACTTCGGGCAGACCTTTGAAATACAGATACGCACCTACGAGATGAACCGCGCGGCCGAATACGGTATCGCGGCGCACTGGAAGTATAAGGAAAACAAAAAGGAAGTAGACGATTTCGACGCCCGCCTTTCCTGGATACGGGAAGTCATGGAATGGCAGGGCGGCTTGAAGGACAGCAAGGAATTTATCGATTCCCTGAAGGGCGACATTTACAGCACCGAGGTGCTGGTGTTCACCCCGAAGGGGGACGTCATATCCCTGCCGAAGGACGCCACGCCCATCGACTTCGCTTATCAGATCCACTCCGCCGTCGGCAACAAGTGCGTGGGGGCCAAGGTCAATTCCAAAATGGTGCCGCTGAACACGCCGCTGCAGGTGGGCGACGTAGTCGAGATCATCACTTCGCCGAATTCCAAGGGGCCGTCCTGGGATTGGCTCAAGATTGCGAAAAGTTCCTCCACAAAGGTCAAGATCAAGCAGTTCTTCAAGCGGGAAATGAAGGAGGAAAACATCAGGACGGGTAAGTCCATGCTCGAACGGGAGGCAAAAAACAAGGGCTACAATCTCTCCGACCTCCTCACGGAAAAGGCGTTTTCCAAGCTTTCGCAGAGAATGTCTTTTTCGGGGCAGGACGAAATGTTCGCCTCCGTGGGCTACGGCGCCGTTACCACGAACCAGGTGCTCGTAAAGCTTATCGACTATTACAGGCACTCTTCCATCGAGTCGCAGGCCAAGATCATCGCCTCCAACAAGAGCCAGACGGGCGGCGTCATCGTCAAGGGCATGGACAATATCCTCGTGCGCATAGCGGGGTGCTGCAATCCCGTCCCCGGCGACGACATCGTCGGCTTTATCTCCCGCGGCAGGGGGGTGGCGGTGCACCGCGCGGACTGCCCGAACATGAGGAACATCGAACCCGAACGGTTTATCGAGGTGCGCTGGGCGAATCAGACGGGCACTTCGTTCAATGCGGGCATCAAGGTCATCGCCAACGACCAGGGCGCCATTCTCGCCAGCGTTTCGCAGGTCGTGGCGCAGATGAATTTCGCCATCACCGCCATCAACGGGCGGATAGACGCCAAGACGAAACAGGCGATCGTCGATTTCAGCATACGGCTCAATTCCCGTTCCGATCTCGACGCGCTCATCGAAAAACTCAGGCAGAACAAAAAACTTACCGACGTTTACAGGACGAGTATATAAATTATGAAACTTTACCATATGTTCACGGGCGATCTGGGCGTGAACACCTATTTTCTGGTCAATGAAAACGATCGCGCCGCCGTCGTCGATCCGGGCGAGGACGGCGCGGCCGTGCTCGCTTTCGCCGAAAAGCACGGTTTTAAAATAACGGCGTGCTATCTCACGCACGGGCATTTCGACCACATGGGCTGCTGCAAGCGATTGCAGGATCTCGGCGTGAAGATATACGTTTCCGAAAAGGACGCGGACAAGCTCTATACCGATAAAAACGAGGGGGCGGTCTTCGGCCGCCGCGTGGAGCCTCTGCATGCCGATAACACCTTTCGGGACGGGGACGTTCTCGATTTCGAGGGATTTAAACTGCGCGTTATGGAAACGCCGGGGCACACCGCGGGGTCGGTGTGCTTTTTTACCGAACTCGGCATATTCAGCGGCGACACGCTGTTTTATGAAAACGCGGGCAGGACCGACCTCGCCGACGGCGACGACGCCGATATGGAGCGTTCGCTCGCAAAGCTCATGGCGGTAAAGGGGGATTTCACCGTTTATCCCGGCCACGGCAGGGCGACCACGCTGGCGCACGAAAGGGAGTTCAATCCGTACATATGAAGACGAACACCCCCTACGGCGCGGACATCAGGGAGGTGATCAACCTCTTCGTGCCAGAAAACGAACTCGCGTTCTTTCACGAATTTGCCGTTGCGGGCGGCGTATACGAAAACGCGGTAACGGTGGAGGAAAAGGAATATTTTTTTAAAGAGGAAATTCCGTCCGCGGCGGACGCGCTCGAAAAAAAACGCTACGAAAAGCGCGCCGTAAAGCTTGCGGCATATAAGGCGCTCAGCGAATATTTCGGCAGGGATATGCCATGGGGCGCGCTCACGGGCATACGTCCCACGAAACTCGCGTATCAGGAGTTGGAAAAGCGGGGCGATTTCCGCCCGCTGTTCGACGCCATGCGCGTTTCTCCCGAAAAGCGGCGCATCGTGGAAAAGATCGTCGCCGCCCAGCGCGGCGTCTATAAAAAGGACGACGCCAACGCGGATTTCTTCGCGTTCGTTCCCTTCTGCCCGTCCAAGTGTTCATACTGCTCGTTCATCACGGCGGACATCAACCGTTCGGGCAAATACATCGCGGCGTTTACGGACGCGCTCGTCCGCGAGATCGGCGCGGCGTGGCCGCTCGTCAAAAATCTGCGTTCGGTCTACGTGGGCGGCGGCACGCCCGTGGCCCTCCCCGTGAAAGAACTCGAGCGTGTGCTGAAAGCCATCGGCCGGCACGATACGGAATATACCGTGGAGGCCGGCCGGCCCGACTGCATCACGGAAGAAAACGTCGCGCTGCTCGCGGAATACGGCGTCAACCGCGTATGCGTCAATCCGCAGACCTTCAACGACAAAACGCTCGAACGCCTGGGCAGAAAGCACACCTCGCGGGATATCGTTGAAAAATACGCGCTGGTCAAGGATAAATTCGCCGTCAACATGGATCTGATCGCGGGGCTGGAGGGGGAAACGGCGGCGGACTTTTGCTATTCGCTTTCCGCCGCGGTCGACCTGCGCCCCGACAACATAACGGTGCATACGCTGTGCCTGAAACGCGGTTCCGCGCTCAAAGAGGAAAAGAGTTATCTGTCGGAAAACGGCGTTTCCGAAATGGTGGAGTACGCGCACGAAACGCTTTCCAAGGCGGGGTACGAGCCCTACTATCTTTATCGGCAGAAATACATGGCGGGCAACCTGGAAAACACGGGGTACGCCCTGCCGGGGAAAGCGTGCGTCTACAACGTGGACACCATGGAGGAAATTTCCTCCACGGTCGCCTGCGGCGCGAACGCCGTATCCAAAGCGGTTTTCGAAGGCTGCGCGCGCATAGAACGCTATAAAAATCCCAAAGACATACCTACGTATATCGCCAAGATCGGAGAGATCGTACGGGAAAAAGAACGGCTTTTTTCGGGCGGAAAGGGACGCGCGTCGGAAAAATAGAGGGCGGAAAGGGCGGCGCTTTCTCGCCGCGCGGCTTTCCGAGGCGATTATCGGCGCAAATTCGGCGTAAATTTTGGCTTTTTGCGGCGAAAAACAGTTTACAAAAAAAGGAAAGTTTGCTATACTTTACATAGATTAAAGCTTTTACCCGACGGACAAGGGCGTTGGAATACTCGGCGGCGCGCTTTGTTTCGGGCAGACTACGCCATAGAGGAGGTAAAAATTATGGACAAAGCTAAAAAACAGGAAATCATCGCGAAATTCGCAAGACACGAAGGCGACACGGGTTCCCCCGAAGTGCAGATCGCGCTTCTGACGGAGAGAATCAATCACCTCAACGAACACCTTCAGGTCAACAAAAAGGACAACCACTCGAGACGCGGCCTCTTAAAAATGGTCGGCGAAAGACGCGGTCTTTTGGATTATCTCAAAAATATCGATATCGAAAGATACAGAAAGATAATCGCTGATCTGGATCTGAGAAAGTAACAAAAAAAGGGCGGCGGGATTTGCACGCCCTTATTTTATGTAAATCGCCCTTTTTTCCGCGGTTACGCCTGCGGTCGGAAGGGGGACGGGCCGGACGTATGGCGCAAAAAAGTAAAGAGTAGGAGAGGAAGAGAATGGCACAGAAATTCAGAGAATTCAAAACCGAGATCGGCGGCAGGGAAGTTGTTGTCGAGATCGGCAAGTATGCGGAACAGACGAACGGTTCCTGCGTGGTAAGGTGCGGGGAAACCGTGGTCATGGTCAACGTTACCATGGCGGAAAAGCCGAGGGAGGGCATGGATTACTTCCCGCTCGGCGTCGATTACGAAGAAAAGATGTACGCCGTGGGCAAGATCCCCGGCGGTTTCAAGAGAAGGGAGGGCAGAGCGAGCGACAAGGCGATTTTGACATCCCGCCTGATCGACAGGCCGCTGCGCCCGCTGTTCCCTAAGGGCATTTTCAACGACGTTATCGTCGTGGCGACCGCCCTTTCGGTGGAACCCGACATCGCGCCCGAGCCGCTCGCCATGTTCGGCAGCTCGATCGCGCTCAGCATTTCCGACATTCCGTTCGCAGGCCCCACGGGTTCGGTGGTGGTCGGCATCGTGGACGGCGAATACGTTATCAACCCGTCGCTGGCGCAGCGCGAAAAGAGCACGCTCGCGCTCAACCTCGCGGGCACTAAGGACGCCATCATGATGGTCGAGGCAGGCTCCAAAGAGATCAGCGACGACGAGATGGTCGGCGCCATACTCTTCGGCCACGAGGCCATCAAAAAGCAATGCGCTTTCCAGGAAGAGATCGTCAAGGAAGTCGGCAAGCCCAAAAAGCAAATGGAGCTTTACCACGTTTCCGAAGAAGTGGACAAGGCCGTGCGCGAATTTGCGGGCGGCATGCTCGACGAGGCCCTCGAACACTACGTGAGAGAGGAACGCCAGGCGGCGCAGGATAAGGTGGAGGCGGATACGCTCGCGCACTTCGCGGAAACGTTCCCCGACAAAACGCGCGAAATCAAGGACAGCTTATATTATCTGACCAAGGAAAAGGTCAGGGCGAAAATACTCGACAAGGGCATCCGTCCGGACGGCAGAAAGCTGACGGAAATCCGCCCGATCTGGTGCGAACACGGCATACTGCCCAGGGTGCACGGCAGCGGCGTGTTCACGAGAGGCCAGACGCAGGTCATGACCACGTGTACGCTCGGCATGATCAGCGAACAGCAGAAACTCGAAGGTTTGGACGAAGAGACGGGCAAGAGATACATGCATCAGTACAACATGCCCGGTTACGCTTCGGGCGAAGCCAAGCCGATGAGAAGCCCCGGCCGCCGCGAAATCGGCCACGGCGCCCTCGCGGAGCGCGCGCTCGAACCCGTTATCCCCTCGGTGGAGGAGTTCCCGTACGCCATCAGAATGGTCAGCGAGGTTTTAAGCTCCAACGGTTCCACTTCGCAGGGCAGCGTTTGCGGTTCCACCCTCGCGCTGATGGACGCGGGCGTGCCCATCAAGGCGCCCGTTGCGGGCATCGCCATGGGGCTTATCAAGGATACGGAATCCGACAGGGTTGCCATCCTCACCGATATCCAGGGGCTTGAGGACTTCCTCGGCGATATGGACTTCAAGGTCGCGGGCACCGAAAAGGGCATCACGGCCATCCAGATGGATATCAAGATCAAGGGCATAGACGAAAACATTCTCCGCCAGGCCATCGCGCAGGCGAACGTGGGCAGAAAATATATTTTGGGCAAAATGCTCGAATGTATCGATAAGCCTGCGGACGATCTCAGCAAATACGCGCCGCGCATCATGAGTTTCATGATCGATCCCGAAAAGATCAGGGAGGTCATCGGCTCCGGCGGCAAGGTTATCAACAAGATTATCGAGGAAACGGGCGTCAAGATCGACATCACGGACGACGGCCTCGTGCAGATCGCTTCCTACGGCGAAAACGGACAGGGAGAGCGCGCGAAAGCCATTATCCTTTCCATCGCGAAAGACCCCGAAGTGGGCGATATGTTCATCACCGAGGTGCTGCGCATCCTGCCTAAGGTCGGCGCGTTCTGCGAACTCGCTCCGGGCAAGGACGGGCTCATTCACATTTCCAAGCTTTCGGAAATGTACAACAAGCGCCTGAACAGCGTGGAGGACGTGCTCGCCATCGGCGACAAGGTGAAAGTGGAGATCGTCAAGATCGGCGAAAAAGGTATCGATCTGAAGCTGCTGGAAAAACTCAGCTGAAGCTTTACTGAAATTCTCGGGCGGCGTGCGGCTTCGGCGGCATGCCGCTTTGTTTTCGGCAAAAAAAGAATATCCGCCCCCCTTTAATCATAAATATATGAATAAAGGAGCGGGGAATGAAGAAACTAAAAAGAGATGTGATCATCGGGCTTTTTTCCAATATAGCGGTGGCGGCGGTCATCGTGTTCGTGTTTGCGTTCACCATCGTGCCGGGAAGCACCGCGCCGACTGCGGGCAAGGGGTACGAACCGTATTACAACGGGAACAGAAATTCGGACGGCGTGTCGCTGATGTTTAACGTATACGAAAACACCGCCGTCGTGGAGGGCATACTGGAAACGCTGGAGGAATACGGCGCGACGGCAACCTTTTTCGTGGGCGGCTGCTGGGCGGACGACAATACCGAATGTCTGAAAAAGATCGTAGCGGGCGGACACGAGCTGGCGAACCACGGCTATTTCCACAAGGATCATTCAAAACTCTCGCTCGAACAGAATAAGGAAGAGATCCGCATGACCGAAGTCATCGTGCAGGCGCTCTGCGGGGTGAAGACTTCCCTTTTCGCGCCGCCGTCCGGGGCGTTCGGCAAAAATACGCTGGCGGCGTGTTCGGATATGGAATACCGCGTGATCATGTGGTCGAAGGATACCATAGACTGGCGCGATCACGACGAAAACGTCGTGTATAAACGCGCGACGGAAAACGTCGAGGGGGGAGAGCTGATCCTGATGCACCCGAAGGAGCACACGCTCAAAGCCCTGCCGCGCATTTTGTCCTATTACGAAAAGGAAGGACTGAAAACGGTAACGGTTTCACAAAATATCGGAGAATAGAAAATTACGATGGAAAAGATAAAAACATACGACAACGGGCTGAGGCTGGTGGTCAAAACCATGCCGGGGCTGTACACCGTTTCGCTGGGCATACTCGTCAATACGGGCAGCATCAACGAAACCGCGGAAAACAACGGAATTTCCCACTATATCGAGCATATGCTCTTCAAGGGCACCGAAAAGCGCTCGGCGTTCGAGATCTCCGATTCCACGGAAAGGCTCGGTTCGCAGATCAACGCCTATACGGCCAAAGAAAATACCTGCTACTACGTAAAGTCCACGAAGGAAAATTTCCGCGCCAGCGCGGAAATCCTGTCCGACCTGTTTTTCAATTCCGTGTTCGACGACGAGGAAAGCGCGCGGGAAAAGGGCGTTATCCAGGAAGAAATTCACATGTGCGACGACGCGCCGGAGGACCTCTGTTTCGATTTGCTGGCGGAAAGTTATTTCGGCAAAAGCGGGCTGGGGCGCACCGTGCTCGGTACGTCCGAAAACGTGGACAGGTTCACGAAAGAGGATATCCTCTCTTATATGGACAAGTATTACGTGCCCGAAAACGTGGTCGTTTCCATCGCCGGGAACATCACTTTTTCGGAGGCGGAAAAGATATGCGACGAGTTTTTTGCCTCGCAGTTCAAAAGGACGGCGCCGCCCGCCCCGCACTTCGAGCAGAAAAGCGTCTACACGGGCAGTTTGGTCAAGGTCAAGGACATAGAGCAGGCGCACATAGGCCTGTGCATGCCCTCGTACCGCCTCGGCTCGAAAATGAGCGTGGCGGTGCGCATACTCAACACCGTGTTCGGCGGGGGCATGAGCAGCCGCCTGTTTCAGAATATCCGCGAAAAATACGGCCTCGCGTATTCGGTGTATTCCTACGTTTCGCAGTATAAGCACCTCGGCACGTTCGAGATCTACGCCGGGGTGAATCCCTCCAAGCGCGACATGGCGCTCGAATGTATCATGGTCGAGGTCAAGCGGCTGAAAGAAACGGGCATCACCGAGGCGGAATTTCAGCGCGGCAAGGAACAGGTGAAAGCTTCCTTCATCATGGCGCAGGAAAGCACGGCCAGCCAGATGCTGGTCTACGGAAAGCAGCTCTTGATGCTGGACGAGCTTTTCGACGTCAATCAGAAGATAAAAGAACTCGACGCCTGCCGCATGGAGGACATCGAAGTGGCGATCGACGAAAGCCTGCACACGGAAAAGATGGCGGCCGCCACGGTCGGCAAGTTGCGGAAAAAACTGAAAATTTAAAAGGGCGAAAAACGCGTGTCCCGTCGGGAACGCGTTTTTTTATCGGCCGCAGGCATTACGTGGAAGCGGTATTGTCGGCGCAGGCGCACCCGCATCCGCAGGCGCTCGTCGTCAGAAGCGCGGCGATGAGCAAAAGCGCCTGCGTCGTGGAAAACGATCTCCCGAGCAGGAGCATCAGCATCAATCCCCAAAGCACTATCGAATTGTCGGTCATGATCTTACCTCCCTTTTGGCCTTAAAACATTGTATGCCGCAGACGTAGGAAAAATGTCATTTCCGGACGTATTAGCTTGCAATCCGTCGGGATATGGGGTAAAATATGCAAGAGGACTGCAAATGAAAGACAATACATTTTTGGGAACGGAAAAAACGGGAAAACTGCTGTTCAAGCTGGCGGTGCCCGCGGTTACGGCGCAGCTCGTGAACCTTTTGTATAACCTTGTGGACAGGATTTACATAGGCCATATCGCAGAAATCGGCACGGAAGCGCTCACGGGCGTGGGCGTATGCCTGCCCATCATCATGCTCATCTCGGCGTTCGCCTATCTCGTCGGCTCGGGCGGGGCGCCCCGCGCCTCCATCTTTATGGGGTCGGGCGACAACGACACGGCGGAAAAGATCCTCGGCAACTGCTTTACGCTGCTTTTGGGCGTATCCGTGGTGCTGACCGTGGTGTTTTACGTGTGGAACGAGCCCCTGCTCATGGCCTTCGGCGCGAGCGAAAAGACCGTGGGCTACGGCGTGGAATATATGGCGATCTACGCGCTCGGCACCATCTTCGTGCTGATGGCGCTCGGCCTCAACGTGTTCATCACCGCGCAGGGGTTTACCGTCGTTTCCATGCTTTCTGTGGTCATCGGGGCGGTGCTCAACATCGCGCTCGACCCGCTGTTCATCTTTGCGTTCGGCATGAACGTGGAGGGCGCGGCGCTCGCCACCATCATATCGCAGGCCGTTTCCTGCGCGTTCGTGGTGGCGTTTCTGTCGGGCAGGCATTCCCTGCTGCGGCTCAGATGGAAAAACTTTCTCCCGCGGGTGAAAATCTTTTTGCCCTGCCTGCTTTTGGGGCTTTCGCCCTTTATCATGCAAGCTACGGAAAGCGTCATCACGGTGTGCTTCAATTCCTCGCTGCAAGCGGCGAAGGGGGATATCGCCGTCGGCGCAATGACCATACTTTCGAGCATCATGATGTTCTGCATGATGCCGCTGCAGGGGATAACGCAGGGCGCGCAGCCCATCGTCAGCTACAATTTCGGCGCGAAGAACACCGAGCGGGTGAAGCAGACGTTCAAGTATACGTTTATCGCCTGCTGCGCGTACACCGTGTTGCTCTGGGCGGTGGTGCAGATCTTCCCAAAAACGGTGGCGATGGCCTTTTCTTCGGACGCGGAACTTATCGCTTACACCGCGCGGGCGCTCCGCATCTATATGGCGGTATCCTGCGTGTTCGGCGCGCAGATCGCCTGCCAGCAGACTTTCGTTGCCATCGGCAAGGCGGGCATATCCTTCTTCCTCGCGGTGCTGCGGAAGATATTGCTGCTCCTGCCGCTCATCTATATCATGCCCGCGGTTTTTGCTGGCGACCCCGCGACCGCCATTTACGCCGCCGAACCCGTGGCGGACTTCCTCGCCGTGGCGACCACGGTTACCTGTTTTACCGTGCTGTTCGGCAGGGCGATGAAAAAACTCGACAAGGAACGCGCGGAAGAGCAGGCGGCGGCCGTTACGGAAGCGGACGGAAACGACTGATTTCGCGCAAATCGGACAAAAAGAAACAAATGCTTATATATTCATATATGGTATCATGAAACGGAAATTCGATCCGGAGGGATATGTATATGGAATGTATGCTGCTCGACAAGCGCACGCAGGGGCTCGTCAACGACTATGTGCCCACGGGGGAGATCCTCGACGATCTCGTTTGCTTTTTCACGATTTTTTCCGACTATACGCGGCTCAAAATGATATCCGCGCTGGCAATTTCGGAAATGTGCGTGAGCGACCTCGCGCGGGTGCTCAAACTCAATCAGACCACGGTTTCGCACCAGCTCAGGCTGCTGAAAAACCTCAACGCCGTAACGACCAAGCGGCAGGGGAAAGTGGTGTTTTACTCGCTCAGGAACGAAACGCTCAACGACGTGCTTTTGAAGGGCGTGGAGTTTTTGGGGTATTGAAAAAAGCCGCGTAAAAAGCGCGGCTTTTTCCATGCCCGCCGCGCGTCCGCCTCGGCCGTCGTGCCCGTGCCGCGTCCGCCATGCCCGCCGCCTGCCCGCTATGCCGCCTCGTCGCGCTTCGCGGCGGCGGACATAGCGGACGCAAAATTGCCGTGAAAAATAAGTTGTCAAAATCGCCTCCGTAGGGTATAATAAAATTATGCTCGAGGATAAACTGCGGCTTTTGCCGGACGATCCGGGCGTCTATATCATGCACGATAAGGACGGCGCGGTCATATACGTCGGCAAGGCGAAAAACTTAAAAAACAGGGTGCGGCAGTATTTTTTCAATTCCGTCAAGACCGATAAGGTCATGGCGATGGTGGAAAACGTCGCCGACTTTCATTACATCATCACCAAGTCGGAGATAGACGCGCTCAGCCTGGAAAACAACCTCATCAAAAAATACAAGCCGAAATACAACATACTGCTGAAGGACGACAAGACCTATCCGTATCTGCGCATCAATTTGAAGGAGGATTTCCCCGCCTTCAGCGTAACGCGGCGGCTCAAAAAGGACGGGGCGAAGTATTTCGGCCCCTTTATGGGCGGCATTTCTGTCAGGGACGTGCTCGAACTTTTGCAGACGACGTTCGCCGTGCGGCCCTGCCATATCGCCGTCAACAAGGAAAAGTTGCAAAAGCCCTGCCTCAATTACCACATAAAGCGCTGCATGGCGCCCTGCGCGGGGTTTGTGAGCAAAGAGGAATACCGCGAAAACGTGGAAAAAGCCATTGATTTTCTCAACGGAAACGACCGCGAAACGGAAAAAATACTCAGGGAAAAAATGGAAATCGCCGCCGAAAAGCAGGAATTTGAACTGGCGATGTCGTATAGAGATAAATTGAAGGGGCTGGAAAAGATATGGCTGAAACGCATAACCAGCCTGAACAGCTTTCTTTCGGCGGACGTGGTCGCCTATGAAACGGACAATATCCATTCGGCGGTCAGCGTGCTCGTCATACGCGGCGGCAGAATGTCGGGCGGGCGCAACTTCGCCGTTACCGACGCCGCGCTTTCCGAGGCAGAGGCGCTGGGGGAATTTCTCACGCGTTACTATAAGCAGGACGCCGAACTGCCCTCGGAAATTTTGCTTGCGGGGGAGGCGGACGCCGCTCTGCTGGAAAATTATTTCAGGGAAAAATTCGGCGCCTCCGTCAGCGTGCTGTCCCCGAAACAGGGCGTGCGAAAACAGCTGTGCGACATGGCGGCCGTCAACGCGCGGGAATACTTGTCGAAAAATATAGAAAAAATAAAGCACAAAGAGGACATGACCGTAACGGCATGCAAGCGGCTGCAGAGCGTGCTCGGTCTTTCCCGCTATCCCCGCCGCATGGAATGTTACGATATTTCCCATATCAGCGGCGTGGACAAGGTCGGTTCCATGACGGTGTTCACCGACGGCGAGGCCGACCGTTCGGAATACCGCCGTTTCAAGATCAAAACGGTGGAGGGCAACAACGACTTCGCGTGTCTGAAAGAGGTGCTCAAACGCCGCCTTTCCAAACTCGGCACCGAGGAGGAGGGGCGCTTTCCGAAGCCCGACCTCATCATCATCGACGGCGGCAAAGGGCAGCTTTCTTCCGTAAAAGAGATTTTCGACGAAATGAACGTGAAGGATATCGACCTCATTTCCCTCGCCAAGCGGGAGGAAGAGATCTTCACCCCGCAATCGCATGTCCCCGTCGTGCTCGATAAGAGCGATTACTGTTTACGCATGCTGCAGCGCATACGCGACGAGGCGCACCGTTTCGCCATCACTTTCAACAGAGATCTCAGAAGCAAGCGCACGCTCTCTTCCCTGCTCGGGGAAATCCCCGGCATAGGCAAGGTGAAACGCCGTCTGCTCATGGATAAGTTCAAGGATATTTCGGGCATCATGGCGGCGAGCGAGGAAGAACTGAAAAAAGTAGAGGGCATCGGCGATAAACAGGCCGGGGAAATACGGGAATTTTTTCACAGGACGATAGAGGACGAACAGAGGTGAAATTTATGAAGTACAAGATGTTTGTGGCGGATTTCGACTGGACGCTGGGCTGCGCGCCCGACAAGATAGAGGCAAGCACGGCCGAGGCGATCAAGGAATATCAGAAAAAAGGCGGAAAATTCGCGGTCTGTACGGGCAGGCTGTTTTCCTCCATCAGGCCTATCCTCAGAAAATACGGCATAACGGGCGACGTCGTAGCCTGCCAGGGCGCCATTATCGGGGATATTGAAACGGGCGAACGCATCTATTCGCACGGCATAGAACCCGCCCTCGCCGCGGAAACGGTGAAAACGCTGCTCGCAGACGGGCACTTCGTCATGCTCGACAGCGACGACACGCTCTATTTCAGCGAGTATAACGAATATACCGCCGCATACGAGCAGCTGACTACGCTCAAAGGCGTGGTGCTCGGCGACATGCCCGCTTTCATCGTGCGCGAAAAGGCGTGCACGCAGAAGATCATGATCATGGACGAGGCGGAGCGTATTCCGCAGCTCGTGGAGGAATACAACAAAAAATTCAAGGGCGCGCTTTTGGCGAACAGCGGGGCGAAATATCTCATGGAAATCGTCAACCCCGTGTGGAACAAGGGCGTTTCGGTGGAATTTCTGGCGGAGCGCTACGGCATAGACAAGGCCGAGGTGCTCGCCGTGGGCGATTCCACCAACGACCTTTCGCTCATGGGGCGCGGCTTTCACGGCGTGGCCGTCGGCGACGGCAACCCCCTTCTGCAGGCGGCCGCGGACGAAGTTACCGTGCCTTTTGCGGAAAAACCCGTGGAGGTGCTTTTGAAAAAGTATTGTCTTTGACGAAAAGGGGGAAAAAGAAACAGAGGTGAAGAATGGAAGATATAAAAAATGAAACGGCGGTCGGGGAAACGGTGAAAAATCTGCCCATGATCGCCTTGCGCGGCAAGGTGATATTCCCCAAGACCTTTATCAATTTCGACGTGGGCAGGCAGATCTCGCTCGCCGCGGTCAACGCGGCGGCGGAAAACGGCACGGAGCTGTTCATCGCGGCGCAGAAAAACGCCCTCGTCGATACGCCCTCCAAGGCCGATCTGAACCGATACGGCGTGGTCGCGCGCGTAACGCAGATCATCAAACTGCCCGGGGGCAGCGTGAAAGTGAGCGTGGAGGCCCTCTATCGGGCGTACGCCGAAAACATCAGGACGGAAAACGGCATGTTCCGCGCGGATACCGTGCGCGAAGACTATATAGAAGAGGAAGGCACGGAAACGGAGGCCTATTTCCGCCTCGCGCGGCAGGCCATGCTGGAATACACGCTCTTCGACAAACAGCTTTCCAAGGACGTGCTCATCAAGCTTTCGGAAATGTCCGATCCCAACGAGTTTATAGACAACGTGCTTTCCGTGCTCACGTTCAAGGAAAGCCGCTGTCAGGCGCTTTTGGAAGAGCGCGTTACGACGAAGCGGCTCGCGGAATTTACAAAACTTCTGACGGGCGAGCTGGAAATTTCCAAGATAGAACGCAAGATCAGCGCGCAGGTAAGAAAGAACATAGACAAGGGGCAGAAAGAATTTTATCTGCGCGAACAGCTCAAAGCCATTCACAGCGAGCTGGGCGACGACGAGGACGAGAAAAAGACGCTGCTCAAAGAGATCAAGGACAAGCGTCTGCCCGCGGAGGTGGAGGAAAAGGCGCTTAAGGAGCTGGCGCGGCTGGATAAGATAAATCCGTCCAGTCCCGATTATTCCATCATTCTGAATTATCTCGACTGGATCAAGGAACTGCCCTTCAATACCGTAACGGAGGATACGGAGGATCTCACCGCGGCGAAGGCCGTGCTCGACGCCGATCATTTCGGCCTCGAAAGCGTGAAGGAACGCATTGTGGAATACCTCGCGGTGCTGCATCTTACGAAGAAGATCAAGGGTCCTATTTTGTGCTTTGTCGGCCCTCCGGGCGTGGGCAAGACCTCCATCGCCAAGTCGGTGGCGCGGGCGCTCGGCCGCAAGTTCGTGCGCATGAGCCTCGGCGGCGTGCGCGACGAGGCTGAAATCCGCGGGCACAGGCGCACGTATGTGGGGGCCATGCCCGGACGCATCGTCTACGGGCTGAAGACCGCGGGGTCTTCCAATCCCGTATTTTTGCTCGACGAGATCGACAAGCTTTCCAGCGACATACACGGCGATCCCGCGAGCGCGCTTCTGGAGGTGCTCGATCCCGAGCAGAACTCCTCTTTCCGCGACCGCTATCTGGAGGTGCCGTACGATCTTTCCAAGGTCATTTTCATTACGACGGCGAACACCCTCGACACCATACCCTATCCGCTGCTCGACCGCATGGAAATCATCGAGCTCAACGGTTACACGGAGGAAGAGAAGGTCGAGATCGCAAAACGCTATCTCGTGCCCAAGCAGATCGCGGAAAACGGGCTTTCTCCCGATCGGCTCGCCGTTACGGAGGGCGGTCTCCGCGAGATCATCCAAGGCTACACCATGGAAGCGGGCGTGAGAAATCTCGAACGCGAAATCGGCACGGTCTGCCGCAAAGTCGCCATAAAGGTAGCCGAAAACAAGGTGGCGAAAAAACAGATCGTCAACGAAAAGAAGGTGGGCGAATACCTCGGCATCCGCAAATTTTCCAAGGATAAGCCGATAGAGGAGGACGAGGTCGGCTCCGCCACGGGGCTGGCCTGGACGGCGTTCGGGGGCACCACGCTCATCATCGAGGTTGGGCTGATGCGCGGCAAGGGCGAAATCCTGCTGACGGGCAAGCTGGGCGACGTTATGAAGGAGTCGGCGCGCGCGGGGATCAGCTATATCCGCAGCAACGCCGCGAAATACGGCATAGACGAAGAAATTTTCGATAAGACGGATATCCATATCCACGTGCCCGAGGGCGCCACGCCCAAGGACGGTCCCTCCGCGGGCATCACCATGGCGACGGCTATCTTGTCGGCGTTTACGAAAAAGGCGGTGCGCAAGGACGTGGCCATGACGGGCGAGATCACCCTCCGCGGCAAGGTTCTGCCCATCGGCGGGCTGAAGGAAAAGGCGCTCGCCGCCAACCGCATCGGCATAAAGAATATCGTCATTCCCAAGGGGAACGAGAAAAATCTCGAGGAAATTCCCAAGGAAATTCGGAGCAAAATAAATTTTATCCCCGTGGAAAACGTGGACGAGGTGTTCTCCGTCGCCATAAGGGAGCGGTAAAATGAAGATAACAAAAGCGGAATTCATCACGTCGGCGGCCTCGCGCGCGGGGTTTATCCGCACCGACAGACCGATCGTCGCGGTGGCGGGCAAGTCCAACGTGGGGAAAAGTTCGTTCATCAATATGCTGGCGCAGAGAAACAAACTCGCGCGCACGTCCAACACCCCTGGCCGCACCCGTCTGGTCAATTACTTCGATCTGGGCGAGTTCGTGCTGGCCGACCTGCCCGGCTACGGTTTCGCCAAGGCGGGCAAGGCGGAAAAGGAAAAATGGGGTAAGCTCATGGAGGACTTTTTCGAAGAAAGCGGCATCTCGCACGTGTTTTCCCTGCTCGACATACGCCACGATCCCACGCGGGAGGATATGCAGATGGTGCAGTATCTCTATCACTACGCCATCCCTTTCACGCCGGTCGCGACCAAGGCGGACAAGATAGGCAAAAGCAAAGTAAAGCCCCGCCTCGCGGAGATCGCCGCCGATATCGGCGTGGCGGCGGGCAACATGATCGCCGTTTCCTCGCTCACCGGAAAAGGGCGGGAGGACGTGCTCGATAAAATAGCGCATATTCTGTCCCTTGCGGAAGAATAAAACAAAGCGCCGCCCGCGTACTGCGGGCGGCGCCGTTCTATATACAAGCCGAACCCCGCGCGGCACGCGGGGTTCGGGGAGAGAAAAATATATCGATAAGACAAGGTCGTAAGGGCTGTTATAAAAACGCGGAAACGAGTTTGTAGGCGCCTAAGGCGATCAGCATGAGCGGCGGTGCCGCCCTGTAATTTTTCAGCTTTCCCAAAAATTTCGTTTCCGAAAGCGCGGAACCCAGAACGATGGTTACGAAATGCGTCGCGGTGATGAGCAGAGGAACGTAAAATTCCGCATATCCCATGAGGCTGAGCGAGAGCGTTGCCGCGGCGCCGTCCAGCCCCACGGCAAATCCCACGATCAGCGATTTGTTGAGAATATGATCTTCGCCGAATTCCTCTTTTCCGGAATATATCATGTTGTAGACGCCGACCGCGATGAGGATCATCCCGCCCGCCGCCGCCACTTCTTCGGTGAAGATGCCGCTCAGCAGGTTTCCGAGCAGGTTGGCCGCGGCGCAGAGGACGAAGACCGTGAGCACGATGCCGCAGACGATCATCGTCCGCCGTCTGGAGCCGAGCGAAAGCGAGAACCCGCAGAAGAAGGAGTCCGCGCTTACCGTCAGGGCGGTCGCAAGTAAAAACAGTATGTTCATATGTAAAAATTATCCGCCGCCCCGCGGGCGGGAAAGGCTCCTTTTTTTGTGGGAGCAGAAATAGCCTTTTCCGCCTGTTCCGCGTTATATTGACATCTTATGCGCCCGACCGCGGGAAAGGTGCGGCTGTTTTTGCCGAAACGCGGAAAAAAATTAAAAAAAGTCCGAAAGTAGTTTGACAAACGGACGTTTTTATATTAAAATAGACTAAGCTATAGTCTTTTATAGTATAACGGAATACGGGAGCTTTGACATACATGAGGATCAGCTTAAATAAAAAGATATTTACCAGCGTTCTCGCTTTGATCGTCGCATTGACTTTCGGCGCGTTTACGGTAAGGGCGTTTGCGGACGATACGGCGGAAGCGAATACGACGGCCGATTATTTTACCGTTACCGACGCGGACAATACCTCCGATTCGACCGCCGAACTGAAGGACGGCGCTTTGGTTCTTACCATGGGCAAAGATTACGAGGCGGAGTTTAAACGGGAACTCGTATTGAACGATTTCGGCGTGAAATTCGCTTACGGCGGCAAAGTCGATCTCGTGTTTTACTACGATTCTTACGACGTGAACGGGTATAAGGCGCAGAAAACCGACGAAGAGGGCGCGCCGATCGAAGGCGAATACGAATACAAGACCGAAGTGGAAAACAGGATTTCTTTCGACGGCACGAGCGTTACCGTCAACGGCGAAAAGAAAACCGTAACCTCCGCGGAGAGCTACGAGGTGAAACTTGCCGTCGTGAACGGCGAAAGCGGTTACAGTTTCAAAATAACGGTCAACGGCGTGGAATTCGACATTACGGCTGCGGCGGCGCTCAAACCCTATATGTTCGGCGGCAACGCGGTGGGGACGTTCGCCTTTGAAACGTTTGCGGAAACGGAAAGCGAGCTGAAAGTAGACTCTATTTCCCAAGGCGGACAGACGCAGGAATTCGTGCTGACCGAAAATGCGATCGTTCCCGTGCAGTCGGTCGTGCTGCTCGACAAAGAATTTTACAACGGCGACAAAGCGGGCGTTATCGTCAGGCGGTTTGCCTCCGATCTCACCGTGGCTTTCAAGGAATATTCCATAGACAAGAGCGACGTTTCCGCCTCCGATTTCGAAATTTCGGTGGATGAAACTTACGAAAACGATATTTGGTTCGACAATTCTTCGACCAAAACCATGCGGCTGAAGAGCCTTGACAAGGAAGTTGAATTCAAGGTAGTTACCAAGGAAACGACTGAGGAAGAGGGCGCCGAAAGCGAAACCGTTTACAATACTTTCAAAATCAAGGGCGTCAAGGACGAAACCGCCCCTGCGCTGAAGACGGACGCGGCCGAAGCGAAAGCGTCTTTTGAAGAGGCGCTTTACCGCGCGACGAGGGACGAATACGAAGTCCCGCAGGAAGACGGCACCGTAAAAACGGAAGAGCATTATATCCGTTTGGGTTCGGGCAACTATCTCGAAATCCCCTCCATGGAAGGTTTCGTGCAGGACGATACCACGCCCTACGACGATCTTTCCTACACGGTATACTACCGTACGCAGAAAGCCGACTGGACGAGCACTTCTTCCTTTAAAATCCCCGTCGCGAGCGAGGGCAAGTACGAATTTTACGTGATCTTCAAGGATGCGGACGGCAACGAGATGGATAAGGATAAGTTCGTCGATAAGGACGGAAACATCCTCGATCAGAACTACGTTTTCACCTTTGAAGTCTACAACGACGCACCCATCGAGGTGCAGGGGGCCGATTCGCAGGAAGCCGCATATAAGGGCGTTACCTTTACGGCTACGGAATTCACCGTGCTGGCGCTTAACTACGAGTCCGAATACAAGCTGGAATACTCCAAGGACGGCGAATCGAACTGGGTGGAAATCCCCGCGCTCGCCGATCTCGACGAGGAGGAAGACAAGGACGAATACAAAAAGTTTTCAAAATACGCGTACGACGGTTCGCTGACCTTTACGCCCGCGGACATCGGCACTTACAGGATCACGCTTACCGTTTATGAAAACGAGAGTTTGAGGGAAGCTTCCGACTCTACGCTGATCAGAGCGGAGTCCACGCCCGTCAAGGTCGTGCCGCGCGAGAACAACTGGTTTTTGAACAACATATGGTCGCTGGTGTTCCTGACCATCGGCACGCTGGCGCTCGTCGGCATCATCGTCATTCTCTGCATCAAGCCGAAAGACGCTGAAACCGCCGAAAAACCCGTCGTGAAAAAGAAGAAATAATTTTTGAGCCCTCCGCGAAAAGCGGAGGGCTTTTGTTTCGCCTCTGCGGGCGCCCGTCTGCCGAGGTATTTTTTATGCGCGGCACACATAAAATTTACTATGAAACTGAGCGACGTAAAATTGGGCGAAGAAGTGAAAATAGTCAGGATATGCGGCGGGGCGCCGCGCAAGCGGCTGGAAAGCATAGGCGTCGTCGCGGGCGCGCGCGTGCGGGCGGAAATGTTTGCGCCGCTCAACGGCGCGATCTATCTGCGGCTGGGACAGGTGGGCGTTGTCATGCGCAGGGAGATCGCCCGCGCCATCGAGGTGGAACGTGAAAAAGTGTGAAACCGTCGCGCTGGTCGGTTTTCCCAACGCGGGCAAGACCACGCTTTTCAACGAGCTGACGGGGGCGCACGAGCGCACGGGCAACTGGCACGGCGTTACCGTTGCCGCCGCGGCAAAAAAGATGAAAGACCTGCCCTTCGCGCTCGTGGACCTGCCGGGGATTTACGGCGAAACCGCCACTTCCCCCGAAGAGAAAGTTACGCGCGATTTTATAGAGCGGGAAAAGGACGCGCTCTTTATCTGCGCGATCTCCGCAAACGACATAACGCGGGGGCTCGCCGCGGCGGAAAAACTGATCAAGACCAGAAAGACGCTCGTCGTGTTCACGTTTTACGACGAGTTTTCTTCGCGCGGGGGAAAACTCGATCTGCCGCGGCTGAAAACGGCGCTCGGCACGGAGGTCGCCGCGGTCAACGCGAACGACCCCGCCGACGTCCGACGGCTGAAAAAGCTTTTGCCGCGCGCGGCCGCCGCCGTCGCGGGCGGAAACGCCGACTTCGCCGCCGCGAAAAAATTTATCCGCGAAGCGCCCGTGAAAAAACACCCGCTGGACAAGATTTTGCTCAGCAGGTACGGTGCGCCCGCGGCGTTCGCGCTGTTGTTCGCGTTCGTCTTTTACGCGGCGTTCGGAAAATATTCGCCCTGTACGCTGCTGCTGGAGCTGTTCGGCAGGCTGTCCGAACTCGCCGTCGGCGGGCTGGAAAGGGCGCTTTCCGGCGCACAGCCGTGGCTGACCTCGTTCTTGTGCGACGGGCTTTTATCGGGCGCGTTCGCCGTGCTTTCCTTTCTGCCGCAGCTCGTTACGCTGTTTTTGTTTCTCACCCTTTTGGAGGAAAGCGGCGTGATGGCGCGCTTTGCCTTTATGTCCGACGGCCTCTTTGAAAAGATAGGCCTCAACGGGCGGGCGTTCTTTTCGCTGTTCGCGGGCTTCGGCTGCACGGCGGTCGCCGCGCTTTCCACCCGCTCGCTCGACGATAAAACGCTGCACAAAAAGACCGTGCTCATGCTGCCCTTCATTTCCTGTTCGGCGCGCCTGCCGATCTATCTTCTCGTCATCAACAGCGTCTTTCCCTTCGCAAAGCCGCTCGTGCTCATGGCCGTCTATCTCGGCGGAGCGGTTCTCGCCTGCCTTTTTTCCGCCCTTTACGACAGGGTGTGCGGAAAAAGCTCCCCGCCCCTGCTGATGGAAATGCCCGCTTTAAGGAAAGTCGGCGCAAAAAAGCTCGCAAAAGTCTTGCACTATTACGTAAAACAATTTATAATAAGAGTCGGGAGCGTTATAGTCGGCGTTACGCTCGTCATGTGGTTTTTGAACAGCTTTTCCTTTTCGCTCGCATATGCGGACGGCGGGGACAGCATTCTCTCCGCCGCGGGCAAGGGGCTGAAATACCTGTTCTATCCCATGGGAATAGACGACTGGCGGATATCCGTGGCCGCGCTCGGCGGCATATTCGCCAAGGAGGCGGTGGCGGGCACGCTCGTCATGCTCTTCGGCGGTTCCGTCGAGGGCGCGTTCACGCCGGAATCGGCGCTCGCCTTTCTGGCGTTCGCCTCGCTCTACACACCCTGTCTTTCGGCGCTCGCCGCCATACGGCGGGAAGTGGGGCTGAAAGGCGCGCTGTTTGCGGCGGGCGTGAGTTTCCTCGCCGGGCTGCTCGCGGGGTACGCGGTTTATTTTCTGGCCTCTCACGTGATCGCGCTGACTGCGGCGGCGCTCGTCGCCGCGGCGTGCGTGTTGGCGGGCATATTCGTAAAAAAGGACGGCGGCTGCAAGGGCTGCGGGAAATGCGATGGTGGAATTTGTTGCAAAGAGGCCGCAGGGCCTTGTAAAACTTCTGGCAGAACAAGGAGTGCCCTTTTCCGAAGCGCAGCGGGCGCTGCGGAAAAGGGACGTAAAAGTCAACGGCGCGCGCGTGGGGCGGGACGTCGAGGTGCAGGCGGGCGATAAGGTGGTCGCCTACGTGCGGGAGGAAAAAAAGCCCCCCGCCGTAATTTACGAGGACGAAAACGTGCTCGCCGCGGATAAGCCCAAGGGCGTGGAGAGCGAGGCGTTTTTTCAAGCTCTGAAAGAAGGGCGCGAGCTTTATTTCGTGCACCGCCTCGACCGCAATACCGACGGATTGCTCGTGTTCGCCAAAAACGAAGCGGCAAAAGAGGCTTTGCTCGCGGGGTTCAGAACGCACGCCTTTGAAAAATATTATCTCGCCGAGGTGTACGGCTCTTTTGAAAAAAAGAGCGGCACGCTCGCCGATTATCTCGTCAAGGACGCCGAAAAGGCGCAAGTGAAGATCTACGGCCGTCCCGTAAAGGGAGCGGTAAGGATAGAAACGCAGTATAAAACATTGAAAGAAAGCGGCGGCACGAGCCTGCTCGAGGTCAGGCTCGTTACGGGAAAAACGCATCAGATCCGCGCGCACCTCGCCTATTACGGACACTTCGTCATCGGGGACGGCAAGTACGGCAAGGATAGCGTAAACCGCCTTTACGGGGCGAAAAAACAGCGCCTTTCGGCGGAAAGGCTGGTCTTTCATTTCGCAAACGGGCCGCTTTGTTATCTCGACGGAAAAACCATAAAAAGGAAAAACTGACATGCCGCAGGACGCATTCACGCTCTATCATCAGGCGAAGGAACTCAATAAAATGCTGGCGGGGGGTAAGGTCAACAGGATTACCCAGCCCGCGGAAAGCGAAGTGTATTTCGGCGTTTACGCCAACGGCGCGCGCTGCAAGCTGGCGGTTTCGGCGAACGTGGCGACGGCGCGCGTGTGCACTTCGGCAAACGAAAAGGAAAATCCGCTTGCGGCGTACAACTTCTGCATGCTTTTGCGCAAACATCTGCTCAACGCCGTGATAGAAAGCGTTTCCCTGGACGGCTTCGACCGCGTGGTGAAAATAGTCTTTTCCTGCTACGACGAGCTTTTCGGCGACAAGAAAAAAATACTGTACGCCGAGATTATGGGCAAGTATTCCAACGCCGTGCTCGTGCAGGACGGCAAGGTGCTCGGCGCGATGAAGACGGCGGGCATAGAGGAGGCGGGCAAACGCCCGCTCATCGTGGGATTTCCCTACCTGCCGCCTCCCTCGCAGGACAAGCTCGCGCCCGACGATCCCGCGCTTTTGGGGCGGCTGACGGCGTTCGGCGGCGGGGATCTGGGCAAGTTTTTGTTTGAAAACGTTTCGGGGCTTTCCTATCCCACGGCGGCGGAGATCGCGTACCGCTTCGGCGCGGGCGCGGAAAGTTTTCCGCCGTTCGGCCTCGCGGCGGCGCAAAGCTGCCTGACGGCCGTTAAAGATTTCGTTTTCGGGGAAGATCTTTCCCCCTGCGTGAAGACGGGCGCGAAGGGCGCGGAGGACTTTTTCGCAAAGAGATACAAAAGCCTCGGCGGAGAATATATCGCTTTCGATACGGTGAACGCCGCGGAGGAATATTTTTTCGGCGCGAAAGAAAAAGACCGCGCCTTTTCCTCGCTGAAAAACAAGCTTTCCGAGTGCGTGAAAAAGGAAGAAAAAAAGTTTCTGAAAAGGCTTGCCATCATTTCCGAAAAGGAAAACGACTGCCGCGACGCGCAAACCGACAAAATCAAGGGCGATTTGATACTTTCCAACATTTACCGCGTGAAAAAAGGCGATAAGGTATTGGTGTGCGAAAATTATTACGCGGACAACGCCGAAACGAAGATAACGCTCGACGTAAATCTCTCCGCGCAGGAAAACGCGCAGCGCTACTATAAAAAGTACAACAAGCAAAAGCGAACCCTCGCGGCCGTCGCGCCGCAGAAAATAGAGGTGCTATCCGAACTCGAATACGTGAAATCGCTCAAAAGCGAGATAGATCTCGCCGAGGACGAGGAGGGGCTGAAATTCGTGGAGGCCGAGCTCGCGGCGGCGGGGTATCTGAAGAGAAAGGAAGAGCGGAAAAGCGCGAAGAAAAAGCCAGCGGCGGCGGGGTATCTCTACGAGATCGAAGGCTTTGCCGTGCACGTCGGCAGGAACAACGCCGAAAACGACGCCATCACGGGCGGCGCGCGCGGCAAGGATATCTGGCTGCACGCAAAGAGTTATCATTCTTCGCATGTCGTAATAGACGTGCGCGAGCGCCCGGCGACCCGAAGCGTTATCAAGGCGGCGGCGGAGATCTGCGCGTATTTTTCCGCGGGCAGGCAGGGAACGAAGATAGACGTCGATTACGCCGAGAAAAAATTCGTCAAAAAACCGCCTAAGGCGGCGCTCGGTTTTTGGATATATTCGGAATTTTCCACGATCACCGTCGACCCCGCAAAACACGAAGAATTTTTAAAACAGAGATAAAAAATTTGCTTTTTGCCACGAATTATGATAGAATAGGTGAGAATTTAAAAGGCAGGAGAAAATTATGAACTACAAATTTGAAAAAGCCGAAAAGAGTACGGTCAAAGTTTTTATAACGCTGGACGCGAACGAATGGGACGCCGCGCAGACGGAGGCGTATAACAGAACGAAAGGCAAGTATTCCGTGCCCGGTTTCAGAAAGGGGCACGTGCCGAGAAAGGTGCTTGAAAGCGCTTACGGCAAAGGCTTGTTCTTCGAGGACGCGATCAACGGCGCTTTCCCGAAATATTACTACGAAGTTTTAGGGAAAGAACCCTCCATCGAGGCGGTGGCGCAGCCTTCGCTGGACGTGGAGGACGTGAGCGACAAGGGCATTACCTTCGTGGCCGTCGTACCCGTCAAACCCGAAGTCAAATTGGGCGAATACAAGGGTATAAAGTTTAAAAAAGTTGAGTATAATGTTAAAGACGAGGACGTGGAAGCCGCGCTCACCCGCCTGCAGGAGAGAAATTCCCGCCTGGTGGCGGTGGAAGGCAGGGCGGCGGAAAACGGCGACACCGTCGTTATCGATTACAGCGGCAGCGTGGACGGCGTAAAGTTCGACGGCGGCACCGCCGAAAAACAGAACCTCGAACTCGGCAGCAAATCGTTCATTCCCGGTTTTGAAGAACAGGTGGTCGGCATGAACGTCGGCGAGGAAAAGGACATTTCCGTCAAATTCCCCGAAGATTATCATGCGGAGAACCTCAAGGGCAAGGACGCGGTGTTCCATATCGTGCTGCACGAAATCAAGAAGAAGGAATTGCCCGAAATCACGGACGAGTTCGTGAAGGACGCCGACGGCGCCGAGAGCGTGGAGGCCTTCAAGGCGGAAACGAGAAAGCGCATGCAGGAGAGCAACGACCGCCGCGCGCAGAGAGAGCTTGAGGACAATATCGTCAAGACCATCACCGACAAGGCGGAAACGGAAATTCCCGATGCGCTGGTGGAAAGCCAGATCGACCGCATGGTGCAGGAAATGGAATACCGTTTGATGTACCAGGGGCTGCGCCTCGAGGATTACCTCAAGTATTCCAAGATGAGCCTCGAAGACTATAGAAAGGGCTACGAGCCGCAGGCGAGGGAAATCGTCAAACAGCAGCTCGTGATCGACAAGATCATTTCCGACGAAAAGATCGAGGCTGGCGAGGAAGAGCTCGAAAAGAAGATCGCCGAAAACGCCGCCGCGCAGAATAAGAGCGCGGAAGAATACAAAAAGGAAAACGAAAGCAGAACGGACTATCTCAAAAACGAAATAGTCATCGAAAAACTCTTCGATTTCCTGAAAAACGCGAACACGATAGAATAAAAATCAGAGCAAGGGGTAAAAAATGGAAAGAAACACCGTGATACCTTACGTAGTGGAACAGACGGGCAAAGGCGAGAGAAGTTACGATATTTATTCGCGGCTTTTAGAGGACAGGATTATCTTTTTGACGGGCGAGATCAACGACGCCGTAGCCGACACGGTGGTTGCCGAACTCATTTACCTCGAAGGCAAGGATCCCGGCAAGGATATCTGTCTTTACATCAACTCGCCGGGCGGAAGCGTTTCCGCAGGCCTCGCGATATACGACACCATGAATTATATCAAATGCGACGTGCAGACCATCTGCATCGGGCTTGCCGCCAGCATGGGCGCGTTTCTGCTGTCCAGCGGCGCGAAAGGCAAGCGGTTCGCCCTTCCCAACAGCGAAGTGATGATTCACCAGCCTCTGGGCGGCGCGCAGGGCCAGGCGAGCGATATAAAGATCATGGCCGATCATATCATAAAGACCAAAAAGAAATTAAACACCATATTGTCTTTGAACACGGGAAAGCCTTACGACGTGATCGAAAGGGATACCGACAGGGACAATTACTTATCGGCGGAGGAAGCAAAGGAGTACGGGTTGGTCGACGAGATCTTCTATAAACGTCCTTAACTTTCCGCCGAAGAGGAGAAGTCAATGAAAGAAAAGGAAAGTTATTGTTCGTTCTGCGGCAGACCCAAGGAAAAGGTGCGGGAGCTGATCGTCGGGCCGAACGGCATTTGTATCTGCGACGAGTGCGTGGAAAGCTGCCGCGAGCAGATTTTGGACGCCCGCGCGCGGACGAAAACGGGGGCGAACGTAAAACTGCTCAAACCCGCCGAGATCAAGGCGCGGCTGGACGATTACATCATCGGGCAGGACAGGGCGAAACGCGTTTTGTCCGTCGCCGTGTATAACCATTATAAGCGCATCAACGCCGCGCCCGACAATAAGGACGGCGTGGAGCTGGAAAAGAGCAACGTGCTCCTTTTAGGACCTACGGGCAGCGGAAAAACCCTGCTGGCGCGCACGCTCGCAAAGATTTTGGACGTGCCTTTCGCCGTCGCGGACGCGACCACGCTCACCGAAGCGGGCTATGTCGGCGAGGACGTTGAAAACATTTTGCTCAAGCTCATCCAGAACGCCGATTACGACGTGGAACGCGCCCAGCGCGGCATCGTCTATATCGACGAAATCGACAAGATCGCGAGAAAGAGCGAGAACGTATCCATCACGCGCGACGTTTCGGGCGAGGGCGTGCAGCAGGCTCTTTTGAAGATTATAGAAAGCACGGTGGCAAGCGTTCCCCCGCAGGGCGGAAGAAAGCATCCCCAGCAGGAGTGTATCCGCATCGATACCACGAATATTTTGTTCATCTGCGGCGGCGCTTTCGTGGGGCTGGATAAGATCGTGCAGAAACGCATTGAAAATTCTTCGCTCGGCTTCGGCGGAAAGGTCGTCAACAGCCAGGAGGATAATTTCGAATTCGTGAACGAAATCCAGCCGCAGGATCTTATAAAATTCGGGCTGATACCCGAATTCGTCGGCCGCGTGCCCATCACGGTGGGGCTCAACCCGCTGGACGAAAAGGCGCTGGTCAATATCCTCACCGAACCGAAAAACGCGCTCGTAAAGCAATATAAAAAGCTCTTCGGCATGGACAACGTCAACCTCGAAATCACGAGCGACGGCGTTCTTGAAATAGCGAAAAAGGCGATCGCGCTCAAAACGGGGGCGAGGGGGCTTAGGACCATTCTGGAAAATCTCATGCTGGATACGATGTACGAAATACCCTCTGAGGCAAACCTCGACAAAGTCGTTATCGACGGCGACGTAGTGAAGTTCGGCGTCAAGCCCAAGCTTGTGAAAAAGGAAATCGCGTAAAACTGCTTACGAAGGAAAAATCAACATAGATTTTTTACGCAGGAAAAGACCATAAGAAAAACGTGAGATAAACTCTTACGAAAGAAGACCGCTGCACGGAAAGACCGCGCGGCGGTTTTTTTTATGCCGCAAACCGCGTCGCTCCCGCGGCGGAACGGCGGTATGCGTTTCTTGCTGACGCTCCGTCTGAGCGCGTCGAGAGGCACGCGTGCGCATACGTTTTGCATAAACGTATGCGCATGCGTATGATTTCGGGGCGCTTTTTTTCATACGTTGGCAATGAAAACGCGTTCCGCCGTTCAGCAGTTTTTATTTTTGTAATCGGGAAAGATCTGCCGCACCATATCTGCGGGCGCGCATTCGATACGTTTCAGCTGGGAGGGGTTCCTACCCGTCAGGTTCTTGCAGAAGTTGACGAAGTGATTGTAATTTTCAAACCCGCATTCGTCGGAGATCTGGAAAAGAGGAAGGGTGGTGGAAGATAGTATTTTCAGCGCCTTTTCCAGCTTTTTCATCATGATATATTCTTTCGGCGTCAGCCCCGTGCGCGACTTGAACAGCTTGCGGAAATGCTCCACGCTGTAAAACGAAGTTTCGGCAAGGTGTTTTATGGAAATTTTGTTCGTAAAGTGATTGTCGATATAAGATATGGAGGAATCGACGTTGTGGATGTTTTTTTCGTTGTCAGCATCCCGGCGCGCGATGCTGACCAAAAGTTCGTAAAGTGTGTTGTTCACCAGCGTTTCGTATTTGTATTGCAGGTTGTCGAGCTCAAAGACCATCTTTTGCAGGAGATCGAGAACGGTAAGATCGCTGTCCGTACAGAATTGCGTTTTCAGATCTACCGCCGATTTGTCCGCGCCGTCGAAGTGGTAACGCGCGACGATGCTCGCCGTATCCGCAAGATAGGTTTCGTCGTGAACGGTCCCCGGAGCGCAGACAAAATAAGTGTTCGCCGCGTATTCTTTGGTGATTTTTTCGGCGTTTGCCGCGTTTTGCGGTTGGAACGAACAATAACCGTGCCCGTAGAGATAGTAAACTAACTCGTAAGCAGAATGGGAGTGCTCAGGCACAATCTTCCCGTTTGGGTGTTTTCTCAGTTTCGTGAAACAATCCAAATACATCGCCTTTTCCCCGATTTTTTATAAGTATAACTTATTTTTTTAACTTTTGCAATAATCTGAAAAAATTTTTTGGTAAAATTTTACTGCGATTTTCCGTGTTTTCAGTGTATTTTTGAAATTCAATGTTGTTTTTATGCTTTTTATCATTTTAAAAATCCCCGATTTAATGAAATTTATATTGTTTTTCGTCATTGTAAAGTTCTCATAGTCGTGTTATACTGTTTTCAGACATAAACCATAGGGAGGTCAACGTATGGGGAAAGCAAAAAAAATCACGATCATCGCGGTGGTCGCACTCGCGGCCGTTGCGGCGATCGTATTGGGAATCGTGTTCAAATTGCAGAAAGGCAATGAATACAACGACGGCAAGCGTCATCTGAATATCGGCAATTATGACGGTGCGTTCGGCGGCGCGTGGCTGGACTATGCCATAGAGAAGTTCGAGGAAAAATATAACGATACCGTGGAGGTGCACGTTACGCCCGAAAAAGATTTGTTCACGTCCACCACGTTGCTGACCAACATGAAAACGAACGGTTTGGATTTATACCTTCTGAACAACCTTGAATACGACGCGCACGTGGCGGCGGGAACTCTGCTCGATATTACGGAGACCGTTACCGCCCCGCTCGCCGAATACGGCGAAAGCGAATCTATAGACGATAAGATGCTCGACATGGTGAAGTCGTATTACAAACGCGCGGACAACAAGTATTACGCTGTGCCCTTTCATATGGCGTTCACCTCGGTCGTATACGACATAGACCTTTTTGAAGAACGCGGCTTTTATTTCGGCGAGGACGGCGAACTCATTCTCGAACGGAAAAACGTGGAAAAGCGCGCGGGTGCGGACGGTGTGAAAGGCACTTCGGACGACGGGCTGCCCGTTACGTTCGATGAGTTTTTCATACTGCTCGACGAAATGGTGGGGCAGGGAGTTACGCCCTTTACGTGGACGGGGCAGTATCCGCTGTATCGCCAGCGCTGGCTGGCTTCTATCTGGGCCGATTACGAAGGGGCGTACAATTGGCAGCTGAACAACACGTTCGACGGCGATTATACTTTCCCTGCGGGAACGTTCACCTCCGCGGAGGCGGGGCAGTACGGCGTTACGGTCAATGCCGACGGCACGCAGAACGTAAAGATCACGAACAGGAACGCGTATCTGCTGCAAAAACAGCCCGGCAAGAAATACGCGCTTGAATTTGCTTACAAACTGATGAGCGACACCAGATATTTCACGAATTCTTCCTTCCTGCCGTCGCAGTCGCACCTCATCGCGCAGGGCGAATATCTGCAGAGCAGAAAGAACAATAAACCCATCGCCATGATGGTAGACAATACCTGGTGGGAGATTGAGGCGAAGGGCGTATTCGACGAAATGAGCATTTCGGGTTCGCAGTGGTCGCGCGAAAACAGGCGTTTCGGGGTGATGCCCATTCCCAAGACGGAAGGCAGCGCGGAGGGGGAAACTTACCTCTGCACGGGCGGAGATTCCGTGATTTGCATCTACAAAGGCGCCAAGGAACCGGAGCTGGCGAAGGAGTTTTTGCGCTTTCTGCATTCGGACGAAATGCTTCGCTATTTCAATACATATAACTATGTGATGCGCCCCTACGATTACACGCTTACCGAGGAAGACCGCGCGCAGATGACCGAGTTTTCGCTGGATATATACGATAAGGTCCGCGCAAATCTGGACGACGTGGTGTTTTACAGCCTGTATCCGAGCGAGCTGAAACGGGCGAACACGAGCACGTTTTCGCAATGGGCTTGGACGACAACGGTGAACGGCGCCGCTTATAACGAACCGTTCCGCGATTTTCTCAACGTGAAAACGCTCACCGTGGATAAATGGATCACGGGCATGTTCCAAACGTATCAGCCGACATGGGAAACGAAGTATTCAAAATGGTTTTAGGGAAAACAAATGAAAGAAAAAATTAAAATCCCCGTAAACCGCAGGAAACGCGGCAGGCTGATATTTTACGTATGTGTACTCGCATACCCCATGCTGCACTACCTGATTTTTTACGTCGGTGTGAATATCAACTCCGTGTTTCTCGCGTTTCAGGAATACGACCCCGATCTCGCCGTATACGGCTTTACAGGGTTCGGCAATTTCGGTAAATTTTTCTCGGATATGTTCCGCGGCACGGTGCTGCTGACGTCTTTGAAAAATTCCATGATACTGTGGGCGGCCACGGTATTTGTAGGGCTGCCGCTCAATCTGCTCTTTTCCTTTTTTCTCTATAAAAAAGTGCCGCTGAACGGGCTTTTCAGGGTGATACTGTATCTGCCGCAGATCCTTTCGGCAGTGGTCATGTCCATGATGTACAAATACTTTCTGGACAGGGGGCTGCCATACGTGCTCACGCTCATGGGCATGAAGAATGTGCCGAACTTCCTCGTCGAAAACGCCACGGCTTACGCGAGCATCGTCGTTTTCAATATTTGGACGGGGTTCGGCATGCAGGTGGTCGTATATTCGAGCGCGATGAGCCGCGTTTCCGAAGAACTTGTGGAAAGCGGAGAGATCGACGGCATGAATACTTTTCAGGAACTCATTTACATCGTTCTGCCGCTCATCTATCCCACGATCACGCTCTTCGTGGTGTCGGGAATTGCGGGCATATTCACCAACCAGGCCGCGCTTTACAATTTCTTTCAGGACCAGGCGGAAAATAAACTCTACACATTGGGATATTACCTGTTTGTGCAGGTGGTGGGCAGAAATTCCTCGCCCGCTGACTATCCGTACGCCGCGGCGGCGGGCGTTACGCTCACGCTGGTGGCGGCGCCGCTCACCCTGCTCGTCAAGTGGGTGATGGAACGTTTCGACCCCGTTCCCGAATCGTAAGGAGGCATTCATGAAAGCATACAAGAAAAAATCTTTCCGCGTGTTTCTCGGCATAGGGTTCGCTCTGCTCCTGTTGTATACGCTTTCGCTTTTTATACCGCTGCTGTGGACGTTGTTCACCTCTTTCAAGGGCAGGCTGGAATTTATCGAAAAACCTTTCGGATTTCCCGAAGTATGGAAGTTGTCAAACTACGGTACGGTGTTCGAATATCTCAATGTTCCCATCAACATCATGAAGAACGGCGAGATCGTCAGCCGCCGCGACGTGGGCCTGGCGGAACTTATCTACAATGCGGTGTTTTTCACCGCGGGCTGCACGGCGACGCACACGCTGGTGCCTTGCATCACGGCGTATGCGGTGGCGAAATACAGATACCGTTTCAGCAGTGTCGTTTACGCGCTCGAGATCGGAAGAGCACACG
>UQZE01000004.1 GCA_900545325.1 uncultured Eubacteriales bacterium | reverse complement strand
TTCCGATCTGGATTTCGCGCATATGGTATGGTGGCTCATCGTCATTGTGGACGCTGTCATCGCGATCCTCTTTGTCGTGATCAGTTTCATGACGGCGGGCAGCAGGACGGAGGATTTCGCCCTCAACAAGTCGCCCGATTATAAAAATTACGAACAGCGCCGCGCGGAGCGCGAAGAAAAGGAAAAGGCGGAGGAGGAAAATTACGTTCCGCCCGAAATAAAATCTTTCAAAGACGAAAAATAATTTTATAACCATAACAAGAAAGAGGTAATATTTTCCATGAATAGAAATCTGACGCTTTTGACCGACCTTTATCAGCTTACGATGATGAACGGCTACCTCAAGCAGAAAAGGGAAAGCGAGATCGCGGTGTTCGATCTGTTTTTCCGTCAGAACGGCATAATCACGTATTCGCTGGCGGTCGGGCTGGAACAGGCGGTGGATTATCTGAACAATATCCGTTTCGGGCAGGAAGAACTTGCCTATCTCACCGATCTCGGCCTTTTCGACGAAGAGTTTATCGATTATCTCAAAACTTTCAAGTTTTCGGGCGACGTTTATGCGGTGCCCGAAGGTACGGTGGTGTTTCCCGGCGAACCTATTCTGACGGTAAAGGCGCCCATTATGGAGGCGCAGCTCGTGGAAACGGCGCTCTTGAATATCATCAATCATCAGACGCTGATCGCGTCCAAGGCGGCGAAGATCTGTTATGCCGCGGGGGACGACGCCGTCATGGAATTCGGCCTGCGCCGCGCGCAGGGGCCGGATGCGGGCATATACGGCGCGCGAGCCGCGGTCATCGGGGGATGTTCCTCGACTTCCAACGTACTCGCGGGCAAGATGTTCGACATTCCCGTATCGGGTACGCATGCCCATAGCTGGGTGATGAACTTTCCCGACGAATATACGGCTTTCATGAATTACGCGAACGCGTATCCCGACAACGTGCTTCTGCTTGTGGATACTTACGATACGCTGAAAAGCGGCGTGCCCAACGCAATACGCTGTTTCGACGAAATGGTGAAGCAGGGCAAAAAGCCCAAGGGAATACGCCTCGATTCCGGCGACCTCGCCTACCTGAGCAAAAAGGCGAGAAAGATGCTGGACGCGGCGGGCTACGATTACGTGAAAATTTGCGCCTCGGGCGATCTGGACGAACGTTCCATCGCCTCGCTCAAGAGCCAGGGCGCGGCCATCGATACGTGGGGCGTGGGCACGCGCCTCATCACGAGCGAGGATATGCCTGCGCTCGGGGGCGTGTACAAGCTTTCCGCGGTGATCGAAAACGGCGAGGAAATCCCGAAGATAAAGCTTTCGGACAACTTTGCCAAAATAACCAATCCCGGTTTCAAAAACGTGTACAGGATATACGATAAGTTCACGGGCAAAGCGGAGGCGGACGTGATATACCTTCGCAGCGAGGAAGAATACGACGAAACGGAACCGCTCACCATCACGCACCCGACCGAACGCTGGAAGACGACAACTTTCAGAAATTACACTCTGAAAAGTCTGCTCGTACCCATCTTTTTAGGCGGAGAGCTGGTCTATAAAATGCCCTCGCTCAAAGAGATCAAGGAATACGCGAAGAGCGAGATCGCCTCGCTTTGGGACGAACATAAGCGGCTGGACAATCCGCACATTTATAAAGTCGATCTGTCCGACGCGCTTTACGAACTGAAAAACACGATGCTGGAAACGATAAGGAATAAGGGAAACAGGTGTGAAGATCAATAAAATTAAGTACAATAAACAGGAAGTGCTTGATTTGATGGGCGAGCAGAAGGGCGATTACGAGATCATCCTCGGCGAGCAGAAAAACGTGATCCAACGGCTGAAAGCGGACGTAAAAAGGCTTTCGGCGGAGCTGGAGGCTTACAGAAACAGGGAAAATCTCATCACGCTCACGCTGCGCTCTTCCGAAGAAAAAGCGGAAGAAACGCGCAGGCTCAGCGAACTGCAATATGCGGCGGAGGTCCGTCGGCTCACGGAGTTCCGGGCGCGCTGGGAAATTTATTTCGGCGCTCTTACGGAAAGTTATCCTAAAGGGGCTGCGGCGGAAAGCGCGGCGCTGCTCTCGCGCATGGACGAAATTCTCGGCGGGGACGGCAGCGACAGGGAAAAGGTGGAAAAACTCAACCTTGCCGTCGGCGGCATCAGGGTTAAGTTCGACCCTAAAGCCAAGATAGAAAGTTATCTCGACGCCGCGGAGGACGAAACAGCCTGCGCTTTCGACATGAACGAAGTGCTCAATCCCGGCGAATTGGATTTGGAGGAATTATGCAAAGAAATGGGACTCATGGAAAAATAGTTCACGCCGTAGTGCCGCTGGCGCTGCTTTTCGTCATTATAGCGTTCGATCAGCTGACGAAGTGTTATTTCCATCAATACGACCTCGAGGGCGGGGAGCGGATAACGGTAATAAAGGATTTTCTCTTTTGGGACGTTTCTTATAATACGGGCGCGGCGTTCAGTTTTCTGAGCGATACCGCGTGGGGGCAGATTTTGTTCAAAGCGCTCACCGTGGTGGCGCTGATCGCGGTCTATATCTATTACCTCTATATCAAGGATAAATACGTTTTCGTAAAATATGCGCTTATGGTGCTCACGGCGGGGATTATCGGCAACTTTATCGACCGCCTGGCTTTTGACAAAGTTGTGGACTTTATCAGCGTGCAGCTTTGGGGCGGCAAATATTTTCCCACATTCAACGTGGCGGATTCGGCCATCACCGTCGGCGTGATCATGTTTATCGTGCATTTTCTCTTTCTGGATGCGGAATGTTTGTTCTGTTCTAAGGAAACGCGGGAAAAACGCAAGGCTCGCCTCGCCGCGCTGAGCGGAAAGACGGAGCCCGCCGAGGAAAAGGACGGGGAAAATGGAAAATAAATTTACCGTGGAACCGCTATATGCGGGGGAACGGGCGGACGTTTATCTTGCGGCAAAGACCGCGCTTTCCCGTTCGCACATCAAAAAACTTTGCGACGACGGCAAAGTTTTTTTAAATGGCAGGGAAATCAAGAGCAATAAAACGCTCAAAGCGGGGGACGAAGTCTTTTTTATTTCGCAGCCGCCCGAAAATCTTGACGCGGAACCCGAAAACATTCCTCTCGATATCGTGTATCAGGACGGCGATATCGCCGTAATCAACAAACCGCAGGGGCTGACCGTCCACGCGGGCGGCGGTACGCACGGTTCCACGCTCGTAAACGCGCTTCTCTACCATTTAGACAGTCTTTCGGGCATCAACGGCGTGATACGGCCAGGGATCGTGCACCGCATAGACAAAAACACGTCGGGGCTGCTCGTCGTCGCCAAGAACGACGCGGCGCACGTGTCGCTCGCAAAGCAGATCGAAGAAAAGAGCTGTAAACGGATTTACGAGGCTCTGCTCGAGGGCGTGCTGAAAGAGGACGAGGGGCGGATAGAAACCTTTTTAGGCAGGAGCGAAAAAGACCGTAAGAAAATGGCTGTCGTGCCGTACGGCAGAAAGGCGGTTACCGACTTCAAAGTGCTGCGCCGCTACGATAATTATACGCTCGCGGAGTTTTCCCTTCAGACGGGCAGGACGCATCAGATCCGCGTGCATGCAAAGTATATCGGGCACCCCGTAGTGGGTGATAAAGAATACGGATTCAGAAACCAAAAGTTTGCCTTGAACGGACAGCTTCTGCATGCGAAAGAGCTTGTGCTTACGCATCCGCGCACGGGGGAAAGAATGGCGTTCACCGCGCCTCTGCCCGACTATTTTCAAAACGTGCTTAAAAAGCTGAAATAAAGAAAAACGCAAGATAAGCTCTTGCGTTTTTTTGATAAATTACATTAAATGGAAACTTAGGCGAAATAATAAGTAAATTACTTATGTTTTGCCGTTTATTTCGTTCCGAATATCCTGTCGCCCGCGTCGCCGAAAGCCGTAACGATATATCCCTTTTCGTTGAGCGGAGCGTCCGCATAATGGGCGGCAAAAATTTTCACGTCGGGGTGCGCCGTCGCCACGCGTTTCAAACCTTCGGGCGCGGCGATAAGCGAAAGCAGTTTTATGCGTTTGAACCCGCGCTCTTTGATAAAAGAGATGGCAGCCGCGGCGCTGCCGCCCGTCGCCAACGCGGGGTCTACCACGATCACCTGTCCGTCCGTGCAGTCGGAGGGGAGTTTGCAGTAATATTCGTGAGGTTCGAGCGTTTCCTCGTCGCGGTACAGGCCGATGTGCCCGATCTTGGCCGTCGGGAAAAGCGCGGTCAGCCCGTCCACCATGCCGAGACCTGCGCGGAGAATGGGAACGATTACGATCTTTTCGTCGATAACGGGCGATTTGAAGGCGGACAGCGGAGCCGTGATCTCGACGTCCTTTGTCCTGAGGTCGCGGAATGCCTCGTATCCCATAAGCATGGCGAGTTCGCTCACGATCTCGCGGAATTCCTTGGTGTTTGTACTCACGTCGCAAAGATGAGTGATCTTGTGCGCGATAAGCGGGTGAGTAAAAAGAGTTACGTTTTTCATGTAGTCTTCCATAGTGAAATTTCCTTTTTTGCGTTATTAATATATTTTACTGTATCCGTTATCGGATTTCAAGGCATTTCGGCAAAATATTGACAATAATGTCGCAATGTGTTAAAATCGTAATGTAAACGGAGATAAATCATGAAATTAAAAGCGAAAATCATGGACGAGCAGGCGGTAAAGCGCGCGCTCGCAAGAATATCTTACGAGATTGTGGAACACTGCAAGTCCGCGGAGGATCTGCTCCTTGTCGGCATCAAGACGCGGGGCGCGCCGCTTGCGCGCGCTATAGGCCGCAATATCGCAGAGATCGCGGGCGCTGCGCCGCCGACGCTCGAACTGGACATCAAGGGCTTCCGCGACGACGCGGAGTTCTGCAACGGGACGGACTGCGGACTCGAAAAGGGCGCCGCGTTCGGCAAGGATATCGTGCTGGTGGACGACGTGCTCTTCACGGGGCGCACCGCGCGCGCCGCGATAGAGGCCGTTCTGTTCAGCGGAAGGGCGAGGAGCATTCGTCTCGCCGTCCTCGTGGACAGAGGGCACAGGGAACTGCCGATTAAAGCCGATTTCGTCGGCAAGAACGTGCCTACTTCCCGACGGGAAGAGATCGTCGTGCGCGTTTCTTCGGCGGACGGGGAAACAGGCGTTTACATTTACGAAAGAGATTGATAAAAAGCCCGCTCGGAAAAGCGGGCTTTTTCGTTACTGCCTGTCCTGCGCATCGTCGGAAAAAGACGCCGTATTGTCGTCGATTGCCGAAACTTCGGCGGAAAGTTCGTCCTTGGTGTCTTCCTTTTTTCTGCCGATATTCACGATAAGGTTGGTGATGATGCCGACGATAAGAGCCGTCGCGATGGAAGTGATCGACAGAAGTGCGCCTCCCGTGAGTTTATTCGTACCGAAGTTGAGCGCCAGCCCGCCGATCCCGCAGACGAGGATCGCGCTGACGACGAAGAGGTTTCTGTTGTCGCCGAGGTCTACCTCCTTGAGCATCTGCAGACCGCTGACTGCGATGAAACCGTAAAGCGCTACGCACGCGCCGCCCATTACGCATTTGGGAATGGTATTGATCACGGTAACGAACGGGCTGAAGAACGAAAGGAGGATACAGCCGAGCGCCGCGACGACGAGCGTGATGACGGAGGCGTTTTTCGTGATCGCCACGCAGCCGACCGATTCGCCGTAAGCGGTGTTCGCGCAGCCGCCGAAGATCGCGCCGACGATAGAACCGATACCGTCGCCGAGAAGCGTCCTCGTGAGGCCGGGGTCTTTGATCAGATCCTGTTCGATAATGTTGCCCAGGTTCTTGTGGTGCGCGATATGCTGCGCGAGCTCTACCACGCCGATGGGGGCGAACAGCAGCGCAATATTGCCGATTGCCGCGCCGTCTATCTTATATTGATTTCCCGTTTCGATGGCCTTTAAGAAAGTGAACTTGGGATAATCGAGAAAGCTTTGCAGGCGGATTTCGCCGAACGTGTCGATAAACGGCTGGAAATCGAGCAGCTGCATATATTCGACGCCCGCCGCCTTGCCGATGACGGTAAAGAGAAGGGCGAGCAGGTATCCCGCGCCGATCCCGATGATAAACGGTATGAGTTTGAGCGTTTTCGTTCCCTTGACCGATACGAACACGATGGTGAAAAAGGTTACCAAACCGCACAATATCGAAAGGAGATTGTAATTTTCGGCGTTGGGGCTGTTGTACATCATCCATTGCGTGGCCGTGCCCGAAAGGCTCAGCCCGATGATGGTTACGATCGGCCCGATAATGACGGCGGGGAGAATTTTATTCAGCCAGTTGGTGCCTACGTATTTGATTACCACGGCGATGATCACGTAGACGAGGCCGGCGAATCCCACGCCGATAATCAGTCCCCAGTAACCGTAGTTTTGGGCGACCGCCGCGCTCATCGCGCCGATAAACGTGAAAGAACTTCCTAAAAATACGGGGCTTCTCCGCTTCGTGAAGAGGATGTAGACGAGCGTGCCTGCGCCCGCACCGAAGAGCGCCGCGGCGGGATCGAGCGTCAGGTTGACGGTGCTTACCAGCATGGGAACGAGCAACGTAGCCGCCATGATGGCGATCATCTGCTGGAACGCAAAGACGATGAGTTTGCCGACGGACGGCCTGTCGTTGATGCCGTAGATGAGTTTCATTTGTGCATATCTCCTTAAAATTTTTTACAGAATAAAAGCCTTGCTCGACGAAAATAAAGCAAGGCCAAAAAGCACGCAAAGAGCGTATAAAAAACGCCAAAAGTCCGTAAAATTTTCCGATTATCTTGCCGGTATCTCCGTACCGCATTAAAGATATTCTGTTATGCTGATTGTATCATATTGAAAAAATAATGTCAAAACATTCGCGCAAATTCTTGAAAAAAAATTGAATTTAAAGTATAATACTTTTCAGAGGTGAAGGGAAATGAAAATACTTGTGAGCGCGTGTTTGTTAGGAGAAAACTGCCGATATAAGGGCGATAACTGTAAAAACGAAAAAGTCCTCGCCCTGAAAGGGCAAAACGAACTGATAGCGGTATGCCCCGAAGTGCTCGGCGGACTTCCCACTCCCCGTGCGCCTGCGGAGATCGTGGGGGACAAAGTGATTGCGAACACGGGTAAGGACGTTACCGAAAATTACAAGGCCGGCGCGGAAGCGGCGCTTTGCATCGCGAGAGAAACAAAAGCCGATTACTGCATATTTAAAAGCAAAAGCCCTTCCTGCGGGTGCGGCGAGATTTACGACGGCACTTTTTCGGGAAAGCTTACCGCGGGCAACGGCATAACCGCCGAATTGTTTTTAAAAAACGGATACGCCGTGAAAAACGAAAATTCGCTATAATTTTAAGAAAAAATCGTTGATATTCCGTCGGCAACGTGATATAATAAAACGGAAAAGAAAACGGAGGTATTTAGTATGGCTAAACAGAGAACGGAAGCTGCGGCAAGAAGAAGTTTCGTAAAACTTTGTTCTTATATCGCTTTAGTGCTTGCTGCCCTGATGTTTTTGCTCGGCGGCGTTTTGAGCAAAGTTTTCAGCGCGCAAGTCGTCAGTATTTTGAATTTGATCGGCCAGTTGGCTCTTTTGATCGGTATCGCATTTCCCGCATATTCTTTTTCCAGAGGAACGCATATCGCGTGGAGGGTAATTTATTGGGTTGCGTTGGCAGTATATTTGTTCGGCTGCATATTCGGCGTGATAAGCGCGTTTTAATACAGGCGATAAGTTAATAAAAGAAAAAGGTATGCGCGTCAGCGCTTGCCTTTTTTTTATATTTTTGGTAAAATTGAGTAAAAGAAAGGGCAAGGTGCAAAATGGCAAAACCGATTGTAGCGATCGTGGGCAGGCCGAACGTAGGCAAATCCACGTTTTTTAATAAAGTTTCGGGAAAAAAAATATCCATCGTCAAGGATACTCCCGGCGTAACGCGCGACAGGATCTACGTCGACGTGGAATGGTGCGGGCATTATTTTACGCTGGTGGATACGGGCGGCCTCGAACTCAAAAGCGAGGACGAGATGTGGAAACACATCAAAAAACAGGCCGAAACGGCGATAGAAACGGCGGACGTCATCATTCTCTTTACCGACGTGAAGAGCGGCCTGACGGGCGCCGATGCGGACGTGGCGCAGAAACTGCGCGTTTCGGGCAAGCCCGTCGTGCTGGTCGTCAATAAAATGGATACTTACCGCCCCGAACTGCTGTACGAATTTTACGAGCTCGGCTTAGGCGAGCCGTTCGGCATTTCCGCCGAGCATATGACGGGCGTGGGCGAGGTGCTCGACGAGGTCGTTTCCTACTTCAAAGAAAACGGCGAGCACGACGAGCACGAGGCGCTGAAAATTGCCGTCGTCGGCCGTCCGAACGCGGGAAAGTCCAGCCTTTGCAACAAAATTCTCGGCTTTGAAAGGACGATCGTTTCCGATATCGCCGGTACCACGCGGGACGCCATCGATACGCCTTTTACCTACAACGGCAAAAAATTCACCTTGATCGACACGGCGGGTATCCGTAAAAAAAAGAACGTGGACGAAGACCTGGAATATTACAGCGTTCTGCGCGCGCTCGGTTCGATCCGCCGCGCGGACGTCTGCGTCGTCGTAGTGGACGCGGCGGAAGGGCTTACGGAACAGACGGTAAAGATCTGCGGCTACGTGCACGAACAGGGCAAGCCGAGCGTGATTTTGATGAACAAGTGGGATCTCGTGGAAAAGGATACCCATACCATCAACAAATTCAACGATAAGCTGAAAGAAGATTTGAAATTCATGGACTATTTCAAACCGCTTTATATCTCGGCAAAGACGGGGCAGCGGGTGGAAAAGGTTCTCGAGGCGGTGGAAAACGTTTACGAACACGCCTCTTACCGCGTGTCCACGGGCTTGCTCAACGATCTCGTTTTAGACAGCGTGCGCATGAACGAACCGCCTTCCGTCAACGGCAAACGGCTGAAAATCATGTACGCCACGCAGGCCGAAGTCTGCCCGCCCACTTTCATTATGTTTGTAAACGAAGCCGAACTCATGCATTTTTCCTATAAGAGATATCTGGAAAACTGTATCCGCAAGGCGTTCGACTTTTCGGGCACGCCGATAAAAATCGTCGTCAGGGAACAGGAAAAAGATGAATAACTGGTGGATTTTGATCATACTCGCGGTCGGCTCTTATCTTGTGGGCTGTTTCAACAACGCGATCATGATATCGAAACTGAAAAAGAAAGATATCCGTGAAGTGGGCAGCGGAAATCCGGGCACGCTCAACATGAGCCGCAATTTCGGGCTGAAAGTCGGCATCCTGACGCTTTTTCTGGATATGCTGAAAGGCTTTATCCCCGCGCTCGTCGGATTTTTCGTTCTGCGGGGCAGACAGCTGACCACGGTAACGTTCGATCTGGGTGATCTCGGCATCTACCTTTGCGGGTTTTTCGCCGTGCTCGGGCATATTTATCCCGTATTCTATAAGTTTAAAGGCGGCAAGGGGATTGCGACTACGATCGGCGTTTTCCTTGCGTCGTCCGTGCTGACGGGATGGGAATGGTTCGTCGTGGAGCTGATGAGCCTTACCGCCGCCGTGCTCTTCATTTATTTTACCGAATACGGCGCGATGGGATCGTTTATAGCCATTACGCCGCCCGCCGTCGGTTCGAGCATACGGCTCTTTCTCAAATACACCATGTCGGCAAAAGTCGTGCCTTTCTATATTGCCGCGAACATGCTGATTTTCGGCATCTGCTTCATTACCTGGTTCGCGCACAGAAAGAATATTGAGCGCATGCTCGCGGGCGAGGAACACCCGACTTCCATTCGGGAAATGATCGTCAAAATGAAGGAAAAAAAGGCGGCGAAACGGGCGGCAGAAGCGCAGAAAACGCAAGAAAAAACAGGCGGAAACGACAACGGCAGAGAAAGTTGAAAAAAGTTTTTCATAAACGGATAAACCCTCTCATATATTAGTTGTGTAATGTGTGGGAGGTTTTTTTATGGAAAAGTACGATATCTACAAAGATATAGCCAAGCGGACGGGCGGCGATATTTATATCGGCGTCGTCGGTCCCGTCAGAACGGGTAAATCGACCTTCGTGACCAAGTTTATGGAAACGCTCGTTCTGCCGAATATTTCAAACAAACTGAACAAGCAGATAGCGACGGACGAAATGCCGCAGTCGGCGGACGGCAAGACCATCATGACCACCGAGCCGAAATTTATCCCCGCAAACGCCGTAAAGATCCAGTTGAAAAACAAAGTTTCCGCGAAAGTAAGGCTCATAGACTGCGTGGGATACCTTGTGGACGGCGCGATGGGACATGAGGAAGGCCAGAAACCCCGCCTTGTGAAAACGCCGTGGAGCAGCAAGGAACTGCCCTTTGAAAAGGCGGCCGAACTCGGCACGAAAAAGGTCATCGCCGAACATTCCACCATAGGGATCGTCGTTACGACGGACGGCAGTTTCGGAGAGATTCCGCGCACGAACTACGTCGCGGCGGAGGAGCGCGTTATCAGGGAGCTGAAAGAGCTCAACAAGCCTTTCGTCGTCGTGCTCAACGTCAAAGACCCGGCCGCAAAGGAAAGCGTGGGGCTGAAAAACTCGCTCGAAGGAAAATACGGCGTGCCCGTCATGCTCGCCAACGCCACGCAACTCACCATGGAGGACATTACATCCATTCTGGAACAGATATTATACGAATTCCCGCTCCAGAATGTCGACATAGATCTTCCGAGGTGGATGAAAGCGCTGCCCTGCGACAATAAGATCATCCGCGAAATCACAGAAAAGGTCAAGGGCGCGACGGCAGGCATGAGCAAGATGCGCGACTACGCCGCGCTGGGCGAGATGTTCAAAGAAGAAGACAAACTGACAAATCCGGAGATCAGCGAAGTGCGGCCGGGCGAGGGGAAAGTGGTGTATTCCGTGGCGGCGAAACCCGGTCTTTTTTACGACGTGCTCACCGAAGAGTGCGGCGACGAAATTTCGGACGATTACCAGCTCATGAGCTACATCAAATCGCTGGCGGAGGCCAAGCGCGAATACGGCAAGATCAAGGACGCGCTCAAGAGCGCCGAGGAAAGCGGATACGGCATCGTTACGCCGACGGTCAGCGAGCTTTCGCTGTCCGAGCCAGAACTCGTCAAGCGCGGGGGCAGCTACGGCGTAAAGTTAAAGGCCACGGCGCCCAGCCTGCATATCATGAAAGTGGACGTTTCCGCAGAGGTCAATCCGATTGTCGGAACGGAAAAACAAGGCGAGGAACTCGTCAATTATATGATGAAGGAATTTGAAAGTAATCCACAAGGGATTTGGGATACGAATATGTTTGGCAAATCCCTGTATGATCTCATGGAGGAAAGCCTTTCCGGCAAGATCAAGGCGATGCCCGAGGACGCGCGCAGCAAGATGTGCAAGACGCTCGGTAAGATCGTCAACGAGGGCGACGGCGGGATTATCTGCATACTTCTTTAATCTAAGAAAAGAACCTCCCGAAAAAAGACGCGCGGCAGCAATGACCGCGCGTTTCGCTTTTTAAATGCCGTTCAGTTTTTGATGACGAGTTTTTCGACAAGCGCTACGACGAGATACATCAGCGTCGCGAGCAGGCAGAGGACGACGGTGGCCGCCATCACGAGGTCGAGTTTGAATACCTGGCCGCCGTATACGATGAGATAGCCCAGTCCCGCTTTGGACACCATGTATTCGCCCATGACGGAGCCGATCCACGCCATGCCCACGTCGATTTTCAGCGTGCTGACGAACGTCTTCATGCTTCCCGGTATGACGAGCTTTCTCAGGATCTGGAATTTGCTCGCGCCCATGGAGCGCATGAGGAGTATCTTGTTTTTGTCGGTCGCGAGAAAACCGCTCAGCATGTTGATGATGGTTACGATTATGCCGATAAGCACCGCCATCAGCACGATGGACTTGCTGCCGCTGCCGCACCATACGATAATGATGGGGCCGAGCGCGATCTTCGGCAGGGCGTTGAGCACGATAAGATACGGCTCGAAAACCCGCCTTAAAACGTCCGACCACCACAGGAGCAGGGCGATAAACGTGCCGAGCACCACCGCTATCACGAAGCCCAGAACGGTTTCGTACAGCGTTACGCCGATATGGTAGAAAAGGTTGTCGTTTTTGATGAGGTCGACTATCGTTACGGCGATCCGCTTCGGGCTGCTCGTGATAAACACGTCGAACACGCCCGTGTCGGCGAGCACCTGCCATAAAAGGAGCGCCGCCGCGAGTATCCCTAAGCCGAGGCTCCAGACGAGCGCCGTCTTTTTGCGGAGTTTGCCGAGGTATTTGATATGGTCGGCAGAAAATTCTTTCGATTTGTCTTTTTTCATTCGTTGAGCTCCTTCCAAAGTTTTTCAAACCACTTCCCGAATTCGGGATGTTCCCGCCGTTCGAGAGGTGTTCCGCCGCCGAGGTTTATTTCGTGAATGTATTTGACAAAGCAGGGCCGCTGGGAAAGCACGATGATTTTATCCGCCATGGAGATGGCTTCGGAAATATCGTGCGTTACGAGAATGGTCGATTTGCCTTCGTCCTTGATGATCTGGTAAACGTCGTTGCAAACCGCGAGCCTCGTCTGATAGTCGAGCGCGGAGAACGGTTCGTCCAGGAGCAGTATGTCGGGATTGAGCGCGAGCGTTCTGATGAGCGCCGCCCGCTGCCGCATGCCGCCCGAAAGCTGGGAGGGATAATTTTTTCTGAAATCGCCCAGCCCGTATTTGTTGAGAAGTTCCAGCGCGAAAGCCTTATGTTCTGCGTCGCACTGTTTTTTTATCTCGAGCGGCAGGTAGACGTTTTTTTCGATGGTGCGCCAGGGAAAAAGCTGGTCCTTTTGCAGCATGTAGCCGAACTGCGCGTTTTCTTTCGCAACGAATATTTCCCCGTGCGTCGGCTTCATCAGTCCCGCGATCAGCGAAAGTATGGTCGTCTTGCCGCACCCCGAGGGACCGATCACGGAAATGAATTCGCCGTGGGACAAGGTGAAAGACAAATCTTTCACCGCTTTCACCTCGTCGGTCTTGGTCTGATACGTTAGCGCGACGTTTTTTAATTCCAACAGTTTTTCCATGATTTATCTCCCGTAAAAGCCGAAAGTTATCCGAAGATCGCTTCCGCGTAGGAATTGTTCACTATTTTTTCGAAGGGTACGCGCGTGTCGAGTTCGCCCGCGTTCTGCATGATATCCTGCAGTCGGTTGAAACTGTCCTCGCTCATCGTGAGATCGTCCGTCCAGGCGTCTATGTCCTTATAACTTTTTACCGAAGTGGTGAGCGATTCCAGGGAAGTGGAGGGGAACTGTCCGACGATAGTTTCGGCAATCTCTTCGTCGGTGGCCGCCCTCATAAAGTCGTACGCTTTCTTCAGCGCGCGCAGAAAGGCGTTGACGGTATCTGTATTTTTATCGATATAGCTCTGTTTCGCTACGAACGAGGTATAGGGAACTTCGCCCGCACCTTCGCCGACGCTCGCGACAACGTAGCCTTTGCCCGCTTTTTCGTATTCGGAAGCGAGCGGTTCGAACATCGTGCAGTAATCGCCCGTGCCCGATTCGAATGCCGCCGTCATGAGGTCGAACTGTACGTCGGTGATGAGCGTGAGATCGGTGCCGTCGTAAAGCCCGTGCTGATTGACGAGATATTCAAAAGTCATCATCGGCACGCCGCCGGGCCTGCCTGCGAGAATGCCTTTGCCTTTCAGATCCTCCCACTTGAAATTCGGTTCGTCCACGCGGGAAACGAGGAAGGAACCGTCTTTCTGCGTCAGCTGTCCGAACACGATCGGGTAATCCGTCTTGCCTTGGTTATATACGTAAAGGCTGCTTTCCGGCCCCATCAGGCCGATCTGCGCGCTGTTGGAAAGAACGGCGGTCATGACCTTGTCGGCGCCGCCGCCGTTGGTCAATTCGATTTCGAGGCCTTCTTCTTCGAAATAACCTTTTTCGATGGCTACGTACAAAGGCGCGTAGAATACCGAGTGGGTAACTTCGTTGAGTTCTATCTTTTTTAATCCGTTATCGTCTTTTTTGCAGGCCGAAAGCGGCAGCGCAAACAAGGCGAGGGCTAAAATTGCAACAATAAATTTTTTCATACTTGGTCTCCGAAAATTTTTTGTATAGTTCATTGTATGAAAACGCAGTCGCTTTTGACAATCGCCGCTTAATTATATTTGACATTCCGCGCAAAGTTTACTATAATATTTCCATACGCATTTTTACTGAAAGATCAAATACGGTTTTGGAGAAAAAACATGGAAAAAACGTACAATCCGAGCAGTTTTGAAAAGAAGATCTACAAAAACTGGGAGGAAAAAGGGTATTTCAGAGCGGAAGTCGATCCCGAAAAACTTCCCTTCACCATCATGATGCCGCCCCCGAACATCACGGGGCAGTTGCACATGGGGCACGCTCTCGACGAAACTTTGCAGGATATACTCACGCGGTTCAAGCGCATGCAGGGGTATTCCGCGCTGTGGCTGCCCGGCACCGACCACGCGTCCATCGCCACAGAAGTCAAGATCGTCGAACAGCTCGCCGCGGAGGGACTCGACAAGGAAACGGTCGGCAGAGAGGAATTTCTCCGCCGCGCCTGGGCATGGAAGGAAAAATACGGCGGCAGGATCGTCGAACAGCTCAAGTGCCTCGGTTCTTCCTGCGATTGGGACAGGCTGGCGTTCACCATGGACGAACGCTGTTCCAAAGCCGTTCGGGAAGTATTCGTAAACCTCTACGAAAAGGGGCTTATCTACCGCGGGGCGCGCATCATCAACTGGTGCCCCGACTGCAAGACCGCGCTTTCCGACGCCGAAGTGGAGTACACCGAAGAGGATTCCAGCCTTTGGTATATTAAATATCCCGTTAAGGACAGCGGGGAATATCTCGTTGTGGCGACCTCCCGTCCCGAAACCATGCTCGGGGATACGGCGGTCGCGGTCAACCCGAAAGATAAGCGTTACGCCGCGCTCGTCGGCAAGACGCTCGTTCTGCCCATCGTCGGCAAGGAAATCCCCGTGATCGCGGACAGCTACGTCGAACTCGACTTCGGTACGGGCGCCGTGAAGATCACGCCCGCGCACGATCCCAACGATTTCGAAGTGGGGTTGCGCCATAACCTCGAAGTAATAAACGTGCTGAGCGAGGACGGCAGGATCAACGAAAACGGCGGCAGATATCAGGGCATGACCGCGCTCGACGCGCGCAAGGCCATCGTGGAGGAACTGAAAGCGCAGGGCCTGCTCGTCAAGACGGAGGCGCTCAGGCACAACGTGGGGCATTGCTACCGCTGTCATAAAGTGGTGGAACCCCTCGTTTCCAAACAGTGGTTCGTAAAAATGAAACCGCTTGCCGATCCCGCTATCGACGCGGTCAAGAAAAAGAGAATTACTTTCACGCCCCAGCGTTTTTCCAAGATATATTTCAACTGGATGGAAAACATCAAGGATTGGTGCATTTCCCGCCAGCTTTGGTGGGGGCACCGCATACCCGCGTTCTATTGCGAGGATTGCGGCGAAATGACCGTTTCCAAGGAAGATATAACCGTATGCCCGAAATGCGGCGGCACGCATATCCGTCAGGACGAGGACGTGCTCGACACGTGGTTTTCCTCCGCGCTCTGGCCGTTTTCCACGCTGGGCTATCCCGAAAATACGCCCGAACTCGAATATTTTTATCCGACGGACGTGCTCGTTACGGCGTACGACATCATTTTCTTCTGGGTAGCGCGCATGATCTTCTCGGGCGTGGAACACATGAAGCGCATTCCGTTCAAGGATGTTTTCATACACGGTATCGTCAGGGACGCCCAGGGAAGAAAGATGAGCAAATCTCTCGGCAACGGGATAGATCCGCTGGAAATCATAGATAAATACGGCGCGGATACGCTGCGTTTTTCGCTCGTGAACGGCATTGCCCCGGGCAGCGACATGCGCTTTTCGGAGGACAAGCTCGAAGGTTCGCGCAACTTTATGAATAAGATATGGAACGCCTCGCGGTTCGTTCTGCTGAACGCCGAGGGCAGGCATATTTACGACATAAAGGAGTGCAGGCTGACCGTGGCGGACAAGTGGATTCTCGCCAAGCTCAACCGCGTGATACGCGAGGTAACGCTCAACGTCAACAAATACGAAATGGGTATCGCTCTCGCCAAGCTTTACGATTTTGTGTGGAGCGATTTCTGCGACTGGTATATCGAGCTGACAAAGCCCGTGCTTTACGGCGACGACGATACGAAGCGCGATCAGACGCTCAGCGTGCTGCTGCACGTGCTGGGCGAAACGCTCAAGCTGCTGCATCCTTTCGTGCCGTTCGTTACCGAAGAGATCTACCAGAGCATGCCGAAACACGGCGAAAGCCTGATGATCTGCGATTTCCCGCGCTATAACGCAAAAAACAACTATCCCAAACAGAAAGGCGATATGGAGGCGGTGATGGATATCATCAAGTCCGTTCGCAACATCAGGGCGCAGGTCGGCGCGGCGCCGTCGAAAAAGGTTCGGCTTTACGTCAAGACCGATAAGAAAAAGCTCGTGAAGGATACTTCGCTGTATATCGAAAAGCTGGCGGGCGTGCAGGAGATCGTATTTATAGAAAGCAAAAACGAACTGACGGAAAAGACCGTTTCTCAGCTTCCCGAAGGCTTCGAACTCTATATCCCGCTCGGAGAACTCGTGGATGCGGAAAAGGAAGTCGCGCGGCTCAAAGGCGAACTCGATAGGGCGGAAAACGAGATCGCGCGCGCCAACGCGAAACTCGCGAACAACGGCTTTCTGGAAAAGGCGCCGAAAGAGCTGGTGGATAAAGAGCGCGAAAAACTGAACAAGTTTATCGAACTGCGCAAAAAACTGATCACGGAAATTAAAGAATACGAATAAAAGAAAAACGCGGCGTCAATCGCGCCGCGTTTCTGTTTTGAAAAATAGCCGCGCAAAACATGCGCTGCAAAAAAGTTCAGTATTCGAAAGTTCCGCAGTCTATCACCTTGATGTCGGTATCCTTGGACGCTACGGAAACGATATAATCTTCGTAGCGGATCGTCTTGGTCGTTACGGTCTGCAATTCGCCGTCGTAAATCACGTTGTCGCCGTCGATCACTATTTTTTTGAGTTCGGCCACGACGGAGGCAGCCTTGTATTTGACAAAACTTTCGGCTTTTGTCCACAGGGTGTAGAACTGTTCGTCGGTTTCGGGGACGATGCCGAAATACTTTTTCGCAAGCTTATCGTGATTTGCGGGGCGTATCTTTTCGATATCCACGCCCAGCCTGCGTTTGCCGACGGCGACAGCCACCATATCGCCGCTGTGCGAAATGTTGAAATAGTGTTCGCATTCCAGGAGGGCGAGTTTTCCGTAGGGGGAGCGCACCAGGCCCGATTCGTCGGCTTTTATGCCGTAGTCCGTTTCGAATATCTTGAATAAAAAGTCGTGAGAGCGGGATTTGTCGCATCTCGTGAGATAGATGGTTATCATATTTCTATTTTAAACGAAAAACGCCGCCTTGTCAATAGCGAATTTTAAATTTTATGAATTGACAAACCGTTTTTTTATATGGTATTCTAAAACAAAGGAGATAAATCATGGATTTCAATCAGATTTTGCAGGATATCCTGCAATGGCTGAGCACGAGCGGCGTCAAACTCGTTCTCGGCCTGGTCGTCTTCGTGATCGCTTGTAAGATCGTCAATTCCTTTACCAAGCGTCTGAAAAAACGCATGGAAAAGAAAAACGTGGAAAAAACGGTCGTATCGGTTACGTATAAGGTGCTGAGAACGGGGCTGAAACTGCTGTTGTTCGTTCTGCTGCTGGGATTTTGGGGCATCGACACGTCGGGGATCGGCGCGCTCATCGCGTCTGCGGGCGTAGCCATCGGCCTCGCTATGCAGGGTTCGCTTTCCAACCTGGCGGGCGGCATACTGATCGTCGTTTTACGGCCGTTCAGGCTGGGCGATTATATCGAGGCGCAGGGCGAAGAGGGCACGGTGGAGGAAATATCTATTTTCTATACCTATCTCGTTACGCCCGACAACAAGACCATTATGATCCCCAACGGTTCCCTTTTGAACGGCAACATCACGAATTATTCTACCAAAAGCGTGCGCCGCGTCGATTTGCTTTATTCCGTGAGTTACGGGGAGGATTTCGAACGCGCGAAAGCCGCCATTCTGGACGTGATATCCAAAAACGAAATGATACTGAAAGAGCCTGCCCCGTTGGTAAGAGTCAAGACGCACGGCGCGAGTTCGATAGACATCGTAACGCGCGTTTGGGTGGAAAGCGGCGATTACTGGAGCGTTTATTTCCAAATGCAGGAGGACGTGAAAAAGCGTTTCGACGCGGACGGCATATCCATTCCCTTCCCGCAGCTTGACGTTCACCTCGATAATGCGGAAAAATAGTATCCGCGCCGGTCTGTCGGCGTAAATATATGTAAAAAACGGCATGAATTTCTGTATATTTTTAAAATATGCAGAAATTTGCTTGCAATTTTGCAAATATAATGATATAATCGGCTTAAACAGAAGAGAGATTACAATTTACCTGTTATAATTTGTGTGAAGAGCGTCGCCTCCGATTTTTTTCGGGGGCGACGCTCTTTTTCGGCGTATTCTACCGATAGTAGAGTATGAAAACCGATTTCTACGGAATAAAGGCGCGTTTTTCCCGTCAATTAAACGCACTCTACCGCACGGAGGCGGAGGGATAGAGGAAAATTCCCGTGAAATGGAGTGCCTTTTTACGGAAAAGCGCATATCATATACGCGTGAACAAAAAAACGCAAGGAGGCGGATATGATAAAAATAGCGCTCGATTCATGTTCAAACATTACAATTAAGGTAGCGGAGGCAATGGGCGTAACGCTCATACCTTTGAATATCACGTTCGGAACGGAAACATATCTCGACGAAATAGAGATCGGCAAAAAAGAATTTTACGAAAGATTAGTCAAGACGAAAGAACTGCCGAAGACCTCGCAGCCTTCGCCCGAATACTTTATAGACCTTTTCCAAAGCGCGAAGGAAAGCGGCGACGAAGTTCTCTATATTTCGCTTTCGGCAAAGCTTTCGGGCACATATGCCGCGGCCGAACAGGCGAAAAAACAGGTGGGATACGACAAAATATGCCTGTACGATTCAGAAACCGTGGGGGAGTGTATATTATTTCTCGCGAACGAGGCGTTAAAATACCGCGCCGACGAGAGCATGGAAAAGATCGTCGCGCGGCTGGACGCCCTCAAAAAGAAAATAGACGTCTACGCTGTCATCGACACGCTCGAATACCTGCACCGCGGCGGCAGGCTGAGCCGTTCGGTAGCCATTATCGGCGCCTTGCTCAACATCAAGCCGATCGGCACCATGAGGAACGGCGTCGTTACCATCGTGGGCAGACAGCGCGGCGCGCACAGGGCTTGCAACTTCATCAAAGAAACGGTGGAAAAGGAGGGGATAGACCGCAATTATCCCGTCTATTACGGCTATTCTCTGAGCGACGAAAACTGCAGGCTGCTGATAAGCAAGCTGTCCGAAACGCCCGAAGAGGACGCTGCTCGCGCGAAAAATCTCTCGCCCGTCATCGGGGCGCACATAGGTCCGAACTGTGCCTACGTGATGTTTGTGAGAAAGTAAAAAGAACTGCGCGAAATGCCGCGCAGTTCTTTTTATTCGCTGAACACCACGTGCATGGTGATCGATTCGTTTTCCTCTATGGTCGCAAATATCTTCCATTTGTTTATTTCGGCTATCTTTTTGGCGATGGAAAGTCCCAAACCGCTGCCGCCCGTATCGCGGCTGCGCGAATTTTCCGCGCGGTAGAAACGTTCGAATATTTTTGTTTTGGTATCCGCCTTGACGGAATACGCCTTATTATATACCGAGAAAGTCGCCTTTTCTCCGTTCTTTTTCAACGTGCAGCGGATTTCTCTGTCTTCCGAATATTTCAGCGCGTTGTCCAAAAGAATGGTAACGATTTTTTCGATGGAGGCTGCGTCGCCCGTGATGGAAATGTTGCTGTCGAAGTCGGTAACGATCTCCCGCCCGCGCTCGAAGGCGAGCGCGTCGAACTGCAGCACGCATTTTCCTATGAGCACGCTTAAATTCAGCTCCTTGTTTTCGAGCAGCTCCTTCGATTCGTCGAGTTTTGCCAGCGAGAGGAGGTCGGAGATCAGGCTGCTCATGCGCCGCGTCTGCTGTTTTATGTTGGAAAGATATTCGTTATCCTGGTCGAGCGAGAGCACTTCCGCGCTTGCGGAGATGATGGAAATAGGCGTTTTCAGTTCGTGGCTGGCGTCGGATATGAATTGATTTTGCTTGACGAACGCGTCCTGAATCGGGCGGAAAACCACGTAGGAAAGACCCCAGACGATAAAAAACAACAAGATATACGAACCCGTCAGCACAAAGAAATAGACGGTGGCGGACTGCGACTCGAAGGTCTTTTCTATCGAACGGTCGGCGGCGATGAAAATGCGCTCGTTTTCGTTTTCAACGATGCGGAAATAGGTGTCGCCGATGGCGCCCGATTTTTCGCCGCTGTCCATGGCCTGCGTGTAGAGGTCGAAAATTTCCATTTCGTCGTAGCAGGTGCCGTCGTACGTAAAGTCGATTGCGCCGGAAGCGGTGGTGCGGATTATGATTCCGCGCTGAACGTCGAGAGCGGAAAGCTCGCCCGGTTTCACTTTGGCGAAGAGTTCTTTCAGCGCGATGTCGGTGGAAACGCTCACGTTTTTGTGGATCAGGCCGAATATGACCGCTCCGGTGGTCAGAAACACGCCGAGAAGAATGAGCATCGTTATGGCGATAAATTTAACTCTGGCCGCCCTTAGCATTGTTGTCCTCCAGAATATAGCCTATCCCGCGCAGCGATTTTATGCTGACCGAAGAAGAGAGAAGCGCGAGCTTTTTGCGCAGAAAGGAAACGTGCACTTCTATGGCGTTGTATTCCGCCTCGCTGTCGAAACCCCAGATCTTTTCGATGAGCCTTTCCTTGTTGAGCGCTTTGCCTCCGTTCAGTATCAGCATTTCAATGATCTGGAATTCCTTTTTGCCGAGAGATATTTCCTGTCCGTTGCAGGTGAGCGAACAATTGTCCCGGTTGAGTTTCAGATCGCCGTAAGAGAGCGTGTCGCCCACGAATTCGTTTTTGCGCCGCATCAGCGCCTTGATGCGGGCGAGCAGTTCGGCCGATTCGAACGGTTTCGTGAGATAATCGTCCGCGCCGAGATTCAGTCCGTAAATTTTGTCGTAAGTCTGCGACTTCGCGCTCAGCATGAGCACGGGCGTGGAAATACGGTTGTTTCTCAGTTCCTTAATGATCTCGTAACCGTCCATTTTGGGCAGCATGATGTCTAGTATGATCACGTCGTAAATATTGGAAAGGGCCTTGTCCAGCCCGTCCTCGCCGTCCAGGGCATAGTCGGTATTGAAATTGTTCTTTTTCAGAATGGCGGACACCGCCTTGACCAGCTGAACTTCGTCGTCTACGATAAGGATATTCATACTTTGGCACCTCGGATATTTATTTACGATAACAGTATAACACGTTTTGCTTGAAAATTGCTTAAAAATTTTCAAAAAAATAAATGCACGTTCAATGTTTGCGCATTAAAATGGAAGAAAAAGGAACGATAGTTCCGCTTTAATCAAGGAAAATATGGGAAGGATAATACTTTTATTGGTAACCGTGCTTGCGGTGTTCGTCATGACGTGGTTCTGCGTTGAGGACGAAGACAAGAAGGAAAACGGCGTATCGTCGGGCGTTACGGCATTCGGCGACAAGGTCGTTTCCGACGGCGTGCGCTCGGTGCAGGTGGACGAGAATGCGGACTGCGATAAGGCGTACGTAACCGTCGTCGACCTCAAAGACGGCGGCGGCAGCCGCATCTACGGCAAGGGGGCCCAGGCCGCGCTTTCGGGCGTGCATATCGACCGCGCGGGAACTTATATTTTAAGCGTCGAACTCACCGACGGACAGATATACGTGAACGCGGAAGAGGGCGTCGATCTCGTGCTGAACGGCGTAAAGATCAAAAGTTCTAAGGGCGCAGCGCTCGTCGCCACGGGCGGGGAAACGCGGCTTATCTTAAAAGAAAATTCCGAAAATTACCTTTCCGACGCCGATTCCTATGCCAACGGCGAATTTACCGACGGCTGCGTATACGCGGAAAAGTCGCTGGTGATCGGCGGCAAGGGAAAACTCTTCATCAACGGCAATTATGCCGACGGCATTTCCTGCGGCGAACATCTCGTGATAGAGAGCGGCGAAGTGCGCGTCGTAGCCGTGAGGAACGCGCTGTACGGCAAAAACGCCGTTCTGCTCAACGGCGGCAACGTTCTGCTGGGCGCGTAAAACAAAATTTTTCCGCCCGTCCGACCTCGGACGGGCGTTTATTTTTAAAAAAGTATTGTAAATCGAGCCGTTATCTGTTAAGATAAAAAGGGACTTTACAAAAGATGAAAGAAAACAGAATGTTCAACCTGCGCCCGTTTGTTTTTATAGCTTCGAGTTTCTGCTCGGGGCTTTTATGCATGTACGCAGGGCTGAGGGCGGGCTTGGGAGCGGGATTTATTCTCGTCGCGCTCTGGTGCGCGTTCATCTTGTCTTTTCTTTTCCGTAGGAAGAGGCGAACGGTTCTGCTCCTGCTTGCGGCTTTTGCCGCACTCTTTTCCTTTTTCAGTTCTTTTTTGAGGGTGAACGCCTTTTGCGGCGCCGACGTTCCCGAAACCGTGTGTTCGGTGGACGGACGGATTACCCGCGTGGAGGATTACGACGGCGGCACGGTGCGGCTGATTTTGTCCGATCTTTCGATCGGTAAAGAGAAAAAGCGGTTCAGCCTCGCGCTGTATGCGCCCGAGGACGAAAATTTTTCCGTCGGAAAGAGGATTTCCCTTTCGGTCAAAGTGGAAAATTTCGGCTTGTTTTACGAAAACAGGCTTTCGGCCGTCAACCTCGTGAACGGCGTGAAATACCGCGCGAACGTCGAGGAGGGGAGGTATTACCTTTACGGCGGCGGGCAGACGCTGTTTGAAAAGGCCGCCGCGATTATCAAAGACACGCTGAAAGCGGGATTGCCCGAAGAAGAATTTTCCGTCGCAGCCGCGCTGCTGACGGGCGAAGAGGGATATATGGACGGCGACGTTCTGGAAAATTTCAGGAACGGCGGCGTTGCGCATATCTTCGCCGTGTCGGGACTGCATATCGGTTTTCTCGCGGGAGTTGTGTTTTTCCTGCTCAAATCTTGCAGGGTTAGGGGCGTACCTAAAGTGCTCATATCCGCGGCCGTACTCGTTTTTTATGCGGGGATATGCGGCTTATCGCCCTCGTCTTTGCGGGCGGCAGTCATGGCCTCGGTGCTTGCCGCTGCGAAAGAAACGGGCATGAAGTACGACGGGCTTTCCTCGCTTTCGATCTCTGCGATCATCGTGCTCGCGATCTCGCCGCTGCAATTTTTCTCCGTCGGCTTTCAGCTTTCCTATTCCGTGGTGTTCGCCGTCATTCTGCTCGCGCCCCGTATCGCGCGCGCTTTCCGTTTTCTGCCGCAAAAAGTTTCTTCGGCGGTCGGCGTGGTCCTTTCCGCGCAGATCGGCGGATTGCCCGTCAGCCTGTTTTATTTCGGCAATATATCTTTTGTGTCTGTCGCGGTGAACCTTATTGCGGTGCCCTTTGTTTCCGTCGTGTTCGTGGCGCTGATTACGGGCGTTTTCGTCGGCGCGGTTTTCTCGGTGCCCGTCCCCGCGCTCTTCGTGCAGAAATATCTTCTGAAAATGCTCGTCGGAGCGGTCATGCTTTTCGATTACGAAAAACTGCTTCTGTTTGGCGTTTCTTTCGGCGCCTTTACGCTCTTTTACTATGCGCTGATGATCTTGGCGTCGGGAACTATTTGTCTGAAAGCGAGAACGGCGCGGCTCGCCGCCGTCGTGCTCGCTTGCTTTTTTGCGGGCGGCGCGGGGATATGCACCGCCCGCGAGCTGTCCGCCGTTACGATGTGCGTTGCGACCGATACTGCGGCGAACTCCGTATGTTTCTCCCGCGGGGGAAAGGCCTGCCTCGTACTGACGGACGGCGGTTCCGGCGCGTCGTTCTACAACGCGAAGCGCTTTTTGGAACGTGAAAACGTAACTTCGGCCGATCTTTTCATTCTCGGCGAAAACGTGTATTTTGCGGCGAATTACTTTATCCGGTATCTGGATAAAGTCTGGTATGTTTCGGAAAACGGAGACGCCGCGGCCGATCTTTTCGATGCGGAATTTTACCGTCTTTCGCCCTCGGAAACGGCTGAAACCGAACTCGGCGCGTTTTATCTCGGGAGCGACGGAAAAACGTTGGTATACGAAAACGGCGCCCGCGTGCTGATTTGCGGTGAAAACGCCGACCTTTCCGCATACCGAGGGGCTTATCAGCTCGTCGTTTCCCCGTTTGACGTCGGATATATTGACGCACCGTGCGCCCTCTTTTACCCTTCTTACGGGTGCGACGACAGTTATACCGCGGGAAATTTATTGTATAAAATAAACGCAAGCTCCGTAAAACGAATATAAAGTCCTTGCAAAAAACGCAAAAAAATGATAAAATAAACGCATACGCCGAAAAGGCCGACAGGACGCGATATGAAGTTTGCCGAATTGAAAAAATATCTGGCCGCAGGACAGGCGGACAATATATATCTGATCACGGGCGAGGACGCTTATTTCCGCGCGAAAAGCGTGGAAAGTTTGAAAAGCCGTTTCGTTACGGAACCGCAGCTGAACGTCACCGTGTTCGAGGGGGATTACGCCCTTTCCAACTTCGGAGAAGTAAGTTCCGCGCTCGCCGCGTATCCTTTTTTGAGCGAAAAGCGTATGGTGATACTGCGCGAGTTTTATCCCAAAGCCGATTTTTTCAACAGGGAGATGAAAAGTTATTTTTCTTCGCCCGTGCGGGAAACGGTGCTCGTGATAGAAAACACGAAGTCCTGCGACGCTCTGAAAAAAGCGGAAAACGCCGTTTCGATCGACTGCGACAAAGAAGACGTTGACATGCTGAGCAAATGGATCGTGAACGAATGTGCGAAAAGCGGCGTAAGCATACCGCGCGCGACGGCGGAAAAGGTAGCGGAATATTCCCTCAGGGACATGACGAAGATCGCGGGGGAAACGAAAAAGCTCGTCGCCTTTGCGGGCGAAGGGGGCGCCGTTACCGACGCGGACGTGGAGGATCTCGTCGGTAAGGATACCGAATATCAGATCTACGAACTGACGGAATGTATCGGAAAAAAACGTTACGACGGCGCCATGACCATTTTGAAAGACATGCAGGGCAAGGGCGAACCGCCCCAGCGCTTGATCGTAAGCATTTACAATTATTTCAGAAGGCTCTTGCATATCTCGCTCAGCCCGCTTTCCGACGCGGAGCTGGCAAAGGCGCTCGGCGTAAAGGAATACGCCGTGAAAAAGTCGAGAGAACAGGCGCGGGCATTCAGGAAAAAATCGCTGAAAAAAGCCGTCGATTTTCTGACGGACGGGGATTATCTGTCGAAGTGCGGCAGAGCGGATTTCGAAACCGTGCTCTCTTCCGCGCTCTTCGAGATATTATTATGAGAGGTTGACATGAAAGAAGTGTTTCAAAGCATAGGACGGGTATTCGGGCGGTTGGAAAATTTCAACGTTCTCTTAGGCGCCTTTTTGTTCGTGGCGCTCTTTACCGTTTTGTATTATTTCTTCTTCAAATTCCTGCGGGAGAACGGGACCACGGTCTTTGCCAAAATCGCCGTGCCGCTCATGGTGGCGCTCGGCGTGGCCGCCATGCTCCTGAACGACGATACCGTCAACAGGCTGTATCTTTTCGTTCCGCTTTTGGTCATTCTGATCATCTGCGTGGTGTATTCGGTGGAACTCAAAAGCGCGATCTGGCGGAAAGCCAACCTCAAATTTTTCGGCGCGCCGAAACACGCCGTGCGCAATTACAGCGAAGTAGAGGTCAGCAGCTGCATCGACGAGATTATACGCGCATTGCAGAATATGTCCAAAAACGATATAGGCGCCATTATCGTCCTTTCGAGCGGCAACGTGCCCGAAAGAATACTCGAAAGCGGCGTGGAAATCAATTCCGACATCACGTCGCAGCTTATCGAAAGCATCTTTTTCCCGAAAACGCCGCTTCATGACGGCGCCATGATCATTACGGGTACGAAAATCACGGCGGCGGGCTGTTTCCTGCCCCTGTCGCAGAAAGAAAATCTCCCGAAAGAACTCGGCACGAGGCACCGCGCGGGCATAGGTATTACGGAGAACATAGACGTTACGACGCTTATCGTATCCGAAGAAACGGGTATCATTTCCATCGTAAAGGGCGGAAACATCACGAGATACGCCGATTCGGAAATGCTCAGAAAAACGCTCAGTAAATTCTACTGGCAGGACATGAATATCAGATAGAGGCGGATTATGAAAAAGAAAGAAGAAGTCAAATTCAGCAAACTCAATAAATTTTTGATGATACTCGGCGCGTTCGCGCTGGCGCTGTTCACGTATATCGTCGTAATGATGTGATTATGAAAAGCGTTTTACAAACGACGGAATTTCTCTTGCCGAAGGACGGGACGGATATGTCCGCGTGGGCGGTCGTCGCCTGCGATCAGTTCACTTCGGAGGCGGAATACTGGGAAAAACTGAAAGAATACGTTGGCGGCAGGCCGTCTGCGCTCGAACTTATTCTGCCCGAGATATATTTATCGCAACGGGGCGCGGAGGAGAAGGTCGCCGCGGCCATGCGCCGTTATCTGAAGGACGGCGTTTTCAAAAAGACGGAAAAGGGCTTGATCCTCACCGTGCGCAGCACGCCCTACGTCGGGCGGCGCATAGGTCTCGTCGGCGCGGTCGATTTGGAGGAATACGATTATTCCCCGAATTCCTCCGCGCTCATCAGGGCGACGGAGGCCACGATAGAGGAACGCATTCCTCCCCGCATGAAGATCAGAAAAAACGCGCCCGCGGAATTTTCGCACATCATGCTTTTATACGACGACGCCTCGCGTTCCCTCAATGAAAAGCTGTATGAAAGAAGGGCGGAGTTCGAGAAAATATACGATTTCGACCTCAATATGGACGGCGGACACGTGGAGGGATACTTTATCCGCGATTGCGAAGGTATTCTGAGCGCGTTTGCGCAGCTCGGTTCGGCGGCGGGGGACTTTCTCTTCGCGGCGGGGGACGGAAATCATTCCCTCGCGACGGCAAAAGAACACTGGAACGAACTCAAAAAAGACTTGAGCGAGGAAAAAAGGAAGACGCATCCCGCGCGCTACTGCCTTGCGGAAATCGTCAACCTTTATGACGACGGCATATATTTCGAGCCGATCTACCGTTATGTCAGCGGCGTGGACAAGGCCGCGTTTGCCGACAGGATTTTCCGTACGGACGGCAACTTTATCCTGTACGACGGCAAGGCGCTCAAAGGGAAAAAGAATGCGAAGGGTCTGCCCGAAAGCATCGCCGAGGTGGACGCCGCGGTAAAGGAATACATAGCGGCACACGGGGGCAAGGTCGATTACGTGCACGGCCTGGAACATTTGAAATCGCTTGTGGAAAGCAATTCGGATTCGATAGGCATTTTATTCGACGCGCTGGAAAAGAAAGACCTTTTTTCCTGGGTGGCGAAGAACGGTTCGCTGCCGAGAAAGACCTTTTCGATGGGCGAAGGCGTGGAAAAACGGTATTATCTGGAAGGAAAACTCATTACGGACGGAGATATTTAATATGGGCATAAAGGTTTGTAAGTTCGGCGGAACGTCTATGGCGGACGCTAAGGCGATCAGGCAGGTGGAAAGCATCGTTCGGGCGGATAAAGACCGCCGATACGTCGTGGTATCCGCGCCGGGAAAGCGTTTCAAGGACGATATCAAGATAACCGATCTCTTATATAAATGTTATAGAGAGGCTTTGGAAACGGGAAAATGCGCGGAATATTTTGCGCCTGTCCGCGAGCGTTTTAAAGAGATCGCGGCGGATCTGGGACTGAAATTCGATATAGACGCCGTTCTGGACGAAACGGAATATGCGATTGCCGCCAACACGGAAAGCGCGGATTTCGCCGCCTCGCGCGGGGAATATCTCAGCGCGCGCATCGCGGCGGAACTTCTCGGCTATAAATTCGTGGACGCGACGGAGATCATCCGTTTCGACAGCCGCGGCAATCTCAATCAAGCTTATACCGAAGACAAAATAAAGACCGTGCTGGACGGCGTGGAGTATGCCGTCATTCCCGGTTTTTACGGCAAAAATTCCTACGGAAAGATAAAGACTTTCAGCCGCGGCGGAAGCGACATCACGGGGTCGATCGTCGCCGGCGGCGTAGATGCGGATCTTTACGAAAACTGGACCGACGTTTCTGGCTTTATGGTCTGCGATCCCCGTATCGTGCCGCAGACGAAAATTATCGATTGCATCACGTATAAAGAATTGCGCGAACTTTCCTACATGGGGGCGTCCGTACTGCACGCGGAGGCGATTTTTCCCGTTATGAAAAAGCGCATTTCCATCAATATCCGCAACACCTTCGAGCCTTCCGCCCCCGGGACGATGATCGTTTCCACCGAAAAATACAATCATCTGGGGACAAACGTCATCACGGGCATTGCCGGCAAAAAAGACTTTACCGTTATCTTCCTCGAAAAGTCGCTGATGAACGCCGAGGTCGGATTTATCAGAAAAATCCTGTCTATCGTGGAGCATCACGGTATCTGCGTCGAACACGTTCCGTCCGGGATAGATACGCTTTCCATCATTATCGAATCGCATTATCTCAAAAACGGCGTGCTGAGCGATCTTGTCAACGAAATACGCGAGAGCGTCGCGCCCGATTATATCCACGTAACGGAAAACGTTTCTTTGGTCGCCACCGTCGGACACGGCATGGCGAGAAAGGCAGGCGTCGCTTCCCGCCTGTTCACCGCTCTTGCCAAAAGCAACATCAACATACAGATGATAGACCAGGGGTCGAGCGAACTGAACATTATCGTAGGCGTTGCGAATACCGATTACGAAAAGTGCATCAGCGCGATATACGACGAGTTCTTCAGCTAAAAAATATTGTTTTCGTTTGACATCGTTCGGCGTTTGATGTACAATATATAGTGGATTAACAGGTAAATTCGTTTACTTAAATTATTTTGGAGGAATACAGAAACTATGGATTACGCAAAAGAGTCTTTGAAGCGCCATGCAGAATGGAAAGGCAAAATCGAAATGGTGTCGAGAGTCCCCGTGAAAACGAAAGAGGATCTTTCGCTCGCCTATACGCCCGGCGTTGCGCAGCCCTGCCTTGAAATTCAAAAAGACTACAATAAATCGTTTGAACTGACTAGAAGATGGAACACCGTAGCCGTCGTTACGGACGGCACCGCTGTTCTCGGCCTCGGCGACATCGGCCCCGAAGCGGGCATGCCCGTTATGGAGGGCAAGAGCGTGCTCTTCAAGACGTTCGGCGACGTAGACGCCATTCCGCTCTGCATCAGGAGCAAAAACGTGGACGATATCGTCAACACCGTAAAACTGCTTGCAGGCAGTTTCGGCGGCGTAAATCTGGAAGATATTTCCGCGCCGAGATGCTTTGAGATCGAAAAAAGGCTCAAGGAAGATCCCGAAGTCGATATCCCCATTTTCCACGACGATCAGCACGGCACGGCCGTCGTCTGCATCGCGGCGTGCATCAACGCCATGAAATACGTTAAAAAAGAGTTCAAGGACGTCAAGGTCGCTTTCAGCGGCGCGGGCGCGGCGGGCGTGGCCATCGCTAAGCTCTTTGCGAAACTCGGCGTCAAGGACATCTTTATGTGCGACAGAAAGGGCATCATCTGCGAAGGCAACGAGGGAATGACTCCCGCCAAGCAGGAAATTGCCGCTTTCACCAATAAGGAAAAGAGAAAGGGCACGCTTGCGGACGCCATGAAGGGTGCGGACATCTTTGTGGGCGTCAGCTCTGCGGGCATCGTTTCCGAAGAAATGGTCAAATCCATGAACCCGGGCGCGATAGTCATGCCTATGGCGAACCCCGTTCCCGAAATTATGCCCGACCTCGCCAAAAAGGCGGGCGCGGCTGTCGTCGGCACGGGCAGAAGCGACTTCCCGAACCAGATCAACAACGTGCTTGCGTTCCCGGGGATTTTCCGCGGCGCGCTGGACGTCAGGGCGAAGGATATCAACGAAGAAATGAATATTGCGGCGGCCTACGCCATCGCTTCGCTCATTTCCGAAGAAGAACTCACCCCCGATTACGTCATTCCCGCTCCGTTCGACAACAGAGTGGCGAAAGCCGTTGCGAAAGCGGTCAGCGAAGCTGCCGTCAAGACGGGCGTCAACAGAATTTAACAAACAGCCAGAGCGGAAACGATAAGTTTCCGCTTTTTTTTATTTACTCATTGACATATTTGTTCATCGGTTGTATAATATAAATAGTAAAAGCCGTATTTTTTCTTTTTCTGCGAAAATCGGCTTAAAAAGTTTAAAGGAGAGCATTTATGGGTAACAAAGGCGATTATTTCGGTTTAGGGCGTTTGATCAGCATCATTCTTGCGATCATTCCGATCACGGCGCTCATCTGCGGCGCCATCACGCGTTTTTCCGAGGGGAAAATTCTTGCGGGTATCTTGAGGATTGTTCTCGGCTGGAACATCATCTGGATCGTAGATCTCGTTCTGATGATCTTGAACGGCCGCATTCTTCGCATCATTCCGCTGTAAAAAGCGGGGACGGCGGTTTTCCGCCGTGTTCCGTCCGCATGAAAAAATTTTTATAAATTTGCGGATAACTATTGACAAGTACGGACATTTGTGCTAAATTAAACGTACTTAAAGGCTTTGTAAGGTTACAAAGCCTTTTATTTTTTAATTCAGGGAGATAGTTATTATGGTGAAGAGCACGGCAAAGCCGAAGTACAAGCGAAGCGACAACGTCATACCCGATTTCGAGTATCTGTTCGACGACGAAAAGCCCAAACCCGAACAAGTGGAGCGGAAACGGAAAGCCGGCGTCGGGTTCCGTTTCTATAAACGGCTGTTAAAAGACAATACGGGCAGTTTCATATTGAGCCTGTTTACATTTATCCTCAAAAATCTGCCCGTCTGGGTCATGCCGATCATCACGGCGAACATAATCGACCTTGCGGGCATGGCGAAAACGGACGCGGTCATTCACGAGATCGTTGTCAATTCAATCGTGCTGGCGGCAGTTTTGCTGCAGAATATCCCCACGCACGTCATTTATTCACGCATTACGGATAAAATGCTCCGCCGCACGGGCGCAGGGCTCAGGAGCGCCGTAGTGAAAAAATTGCAGCATTTGTCCATCACGTATCATAAGGAGATTGAAACGGGCAAAATTCAGAGTAAGTTTCTGAAAGATATCGAAAGCGTTGACGCGCTCAGCACCAATCTTATGAAAATACTGATCCCGAACATTATCGTCGCGATCGTGTCTATCGGGATTTCCGTCTATAACAGCGGTATAGTAACGCTCTTTTTTCTGGTGATTATTCCCGCAAACATTCTCATCACACAGCTTTTCCGTAAGAAGATGCGCAAGAAAAATCACCTGTACAGAGTAGAAAACGAGTCTGTTTCCGCAAAACTCAGCAATATGCTGGAAATGCTTACCGTAACGAAGGCGCACGGACTGGAAGACGAAGAAATCGCGCATTTCGAACAGAACGTCCGCTATCTGATGGCGCGCGGGCTGGACGTGGATAAAACGAACTCTTATTTCGGTTCGGCGTCGTGGGTTATCGCCAACATTCTGAGCGGCGCTTGTCTGATCTTCTGCGCCGTGCTCGCGCTCAACGGCATGATATCCACGGGAGATATCGTCCTTTATCAGTCGCTGTTCGGCTCCATCAACGCCGCGGTGCAGACCATCATCAACGTGCTGCCGACGTTTTCGACAGGGTTCGAGGCGGTAAGCTCTATATCCGAGATCATGATGTCTAAGGATGTGGAGGACAGCCGCGGCAAGCGCAAGCTCGACCATATCGAAGGGAACGTGCGTTTCGAAAACGTATATTATAAATATCCCAACGGCGCGCAGTACGTTGTGGAAAATTTTAATCTCGACGTCAAAAAGGGCGAATGTATCGCCGTGGTCGGCGCGTCGGGCAGCGGAAAATCAACGATCATGAACCTCATTATCGGATTTTTGCAGCCGACGGAGGGGCATCTTTATATCGACGAAAACGACATTACGGAAATTTCCCTTTCCGATTACCGCCATTCCATTTCAGTCGTGCCGCAGAACAGTATTCTCTTTGCCGGAACCATACGGGAAAATATCACCTACGGAATGGAAAAAATTGACGAAAAGAAAATAGAGGAAGTCGCTGAAATGGCAAACCTCAACGAGTTTGTGAAAGATCTGCCGAACGGTCTCGATACCTTTATCGGCGAACACGGAGGCAAGTTGAGCGGCGGGCAGAAACAGCGCATCACCATCGCGCGCGCCCTGATACGCGATCCGAAAATCCTGATCCTGGACGAAGCGACGAGCGCGCTCGACAATATTTCGGAATACCATGTGCAAAAGGCGATTTCGGGGCTGATCAAGGGACGCACTACTTTTATCGTGGCGCACCGCCTTTCTACCATAAGGGATGCGGACAGGATCGTCGTTATGGACGCAGGAAAATGTGTGGAAATGGGTACATATGAACAGCTTATGGCGAAAAAAGGTAAATTTTACGAATTGAAAAATTTGAACGACATGAGCTATAAACAGGCCGAAGAGGGCTTGAACGAGGAGGTTGTGTAAAGTGAAAACCGGCATTATCACGGGCGCGTCGAGCGGGCTCGGCAGAGAATTCGTAAAACAGTGCAGGTCGGAATTTCCCGAAATAGAGGAATTTTGGCTGATCGCGCGCCGCGAAGAGAAAATCAAGGAAAATATCAAAGAGGTAACGGGCGTGAAATTTAAGATCGTGCCGCTCGACTTGGCGCGGGACGAGAGCTATAAAGAACTTTCCGCACTTCTCGCCGGAGAAAAACCCGACGTGCGTTTATTGATCAATAATGCGGGGTTGGGGTTCTGGGGCGCGGTAAGCGAGCTTCCCGTACATCGGCAGATCAACAGCGTGGACGTCAACGTAAAGGCTGTTTCCGCCGTTACGGCCGTATGTCTGCAATATATGTCCGTCGGGGCGCGGATCGTTTTTGTTTCGTCTATCGCCTCTTTCGTTCCGAACGCCTATATGACGGTTTACAGCGCGACGAAAGCATACGTCAATTCCTATGCGCGCGCTCTCAGATACGAACTGAAAAAACAAAGGATAAGCGTAACCGTGGTTTGCCCCGGTCCGATGGACACGGAATTTATCGAAAGAGGGGGCGTGCGTTCGGAAACTTTCAGAAAACTGCCGTACTGCAATGTGGAAAAGGTAGTGCGCGGCACATTGAAAGCGGCAAAGAAGAAAAAGTTTATATATACAAATAAATTGTTTTACAAATTTTACAGGGTACTGGCGAAAATACTTCCCGCGGCGTGGCTCGTGCCCGCTGCGAAAACATAAAAAATTTTTTCAATACGGCTGTCAAACGCTTGCAAATTGCATTTTCTTGTAGTAAAATATAAGTACAATTTATAATAGGGAAGTATGGAGTTATGACAGAAAAAAAGAGAAAAATTTCCATTCTGGGCACCGGCAACGTCGGCGCGTCTGTAGCTTATGCGGCACTCATTCAGGGTCTTGCCTCTGAAATTTTACTGGTCGATATCAACAAAGAGAAGGCCAAGGGCGAAGCGCTCGATCTGAGCCAGTGCGCCGCTTGCGTTCCTTCCTGCAAAGTGTGGTGCGGCGAGTATGAAGACGTGGCGGGTTCGGATATCGTTGTCGTTACGTTCGGCGTAGGCAGAAAGCCCGGCCAGTCCAGGCTCGATCTCGCGAAAATCAACATCGGCATTTTGGAAAGCGTTATGCCCAACGTGGCGAAGATCGCTCCCGATGCGCTTTACGTTATCGTCAGCAACCCTGTCGATCTGCTCACGTACACCACGATTAAATGCACGGGGCTGCCCGTCAACCAGGTCGTCGGCACGGGCGCTATGCTCGACACGAACAGACTTACGCAGGCTATTGCGGAATACTGCGGCGTGGACGTTTCCAACGTAGGCAGCTATGTTTTGGGCGAACACGGCGATTCCTGCATGGTTCCCTGGAGCCTCTGCACGGTTGCGGGACTGCCCGTAAAAGAATACATCACCAAGGTTATGAAAGTAGATCCCGCGAAAGTGGACGAAGAACTCGACGCCATCTATAAGGGCATGGTCGCCGCCGGTTCGCAGGTCATCAAGGCGAAGGGCGCTACTTATTATGCGATTGCGGTAACGGTCTGCGCGCTCATCAAGGCGCTCGTTTCCGATACCAACACCATTCTCCCCGTATCCACCATGCTGAACGGCGAATACGGCGGAAACAACATCTGCACGGGCGTTCCCTGTGTGGTCGGAGCTACGGGAATCAAGTCCATCGTCGATCTGCCGTTGGCTGAAGACGAGGCGAAACTCCTCAAAGAGAAAATCGACACGCTCACGGGTAATTACGACGCGCTCGAACTCAGAAAATAATCGGATAAAAAACGGAACGCCTCCGCTTACTGCGGAGGCGTTTTTTTCAGTTCAAAACGGTTTTTGCGAAAAGATAGCAGCCCTTCGTCCCGCATGCGGCCGAGTTCGGCGGAAAGGGCGCTCCTGTCCGCGCAAAGATAGTCGGCGAGCTGCTGTCTGTCAAAGGGAATGGCGAAAGCGTAACTGCCGTGAACGGCCGCCTGGGACGAGAGATAGGACAGCAGTCTGCCGCGGATCGTCTTGGGCGAGGTGTGGAATATTCGCCTTGAAAGGCCGAGGTTTTTCTGCGCGGTCAGCTTGAGCAGGTTTTGCAGAAATTTCAGCCGCAGGGGGGAAGTGTCCCTCGCGGCGGAAAAACTTGCAGCATTGAGAAAGAGAATTTCCGTTTTTTCCGCGGCGACGACGTCTACCATGAGCGGCGTGTCGGGCAGGCAGGCGTAAGTTTCCGCAAAGATGCCGCCCGCGCTTACGTTGTCGAGTATGGTCCTGTCGCCCCAAATATCGCAGTTTTCCACGTTCACGCTGCCCGAAAGCACGATGCCGAGCGGGGCGCCGCAATCTCCCGCGCGCAGAATGTATTCGCCTCTGTCGAATTTTATTTTTTTCGCGTTCAGTTCGGAAAACAAATTTTTCCGTTCTGTGTCGTCAAAACCGTCGAATAAATTCATATAATTCGCCTTTTTGTTAGAT
>UQZE01000003.1 GCA_900545325.1 uncultured Eubacteriales bacterium | reverse complement strand
AGAACCTGCTCGGCAAGCGCGTGGACTATTCGGGGCGTTCGGTTATCGTAGTCGGCCCCGAACTCAAACTGTATCAGTGCGGTCTGCCCAAGGAAATGGCGATAGAGCTGTTTAAGCCCTTCGTCATGAAAAAACTTGTGGAAAAGAACGTCTGCCACAATATCAAGAACGCGAAGAGAACGGTGGAACGCGCCAAACCCGTGGTTTGGGACGTTTTGGAAGAGGTTATCAAAGACCACCCCGTCATGCTTAACCGCGCGCCTACGCTGCACAGGCTTTCCATACAGGCGTTCGAGCCCGTGCTCATCGAAGGCCGCGCCATCAAACTGCATCCGCTCGTCTGCGGCGCGTTCAACGCCGACTTCGACGGCGACCAGATGGCGGTGCACGTGCCCCTTTCCATAGAGGCGCAGGCGGAAGCGAGATTTCTGATGCTCGCCTCCAACAATATATTGAAACTTTCGGACGGCAAGCCCGTCATGTCGCCCACGCAGGACATGGTTCTCGGCTCCTACTATCTCACCATCGTCAAGAGGGAAGAGGGCAAAAAGTACGACGATCACGGCCGCGAGAGCGAAAACGGCGAACTGTACGTCGCGCCCGTTTATTCTTCGGAGGAAGAGGCCATCATGGCTTATCAGACGGGCAACATCAGGCTGCAGGACGAGATCTACGTCAGAAGGACGGTAACGCTGCCCGACGGCAGAAAGATCACGGGCAGAACGAAGATCACCGTCGGCAAGATCATCTTCAACGAAAAAATCCCGCAGGACATCGGGTTCCAGAAGAGGGAGAAGGACGAAGATTATCTCAAATACGAGATCGGCTACGGCGACACGCTCAGCAAGGGCGGCCCCGTGGGCAAGAAACAGCTTTCCAAGATCGTGGACGCCTGCTTTAAAACACACGGCAGCAAATCTTGTGCGGAGGTGCTCGACAACATCAAGGCGCTGGGGTATAAATATTCCACGATAGGCGCGCTGACGACCAGCGTTTTCGACATGAAGATGCCCGGCGAAAAGGAAGAGATACTGCACGAGGCGGAGGATAAGGTCCTCAATATCGAAAAGCTGTATAAAAGAGGCCGCATCACCGACGACGAAAGATATAAAAAGGTCGTTTCGGTGTGGAAAAAGGCGACGGACGACGTTACCGAAAAACTGAAAAACACGCTTGAAAAATTCAATCCCATCTGGATGATGGCGGACTCCGGCGCGCGCGGCTCCATCGACCAGATCAAACAGCTGGCGGGCATGCGCGGACTGATGACCGACCCGAACGGCAAAACGATAGAAATACCCGTTAAATCCTGTTTCCGCGAAGGGCTTACCGTTCTGGAATACTTCATTTCTTCGCACGGCGGACGTAAAGGTCTTGCCGATACCGCGCTGAAAACGGCGGACTCGGGTTATCTTACCCGCCGTCTGGTAGACGTATCGCACGAAGTCATCGTGAGGGAAGACGACTGTTTCGCCGAACTCGGCGAAAAGCCCAAGGGGATCAAGGTTTCGGCCATCAAGGGCGGTCAGGGCGAGATCATCGAGAGTTTGGAAGACCGCCTGACCGGCAGATTCGTCGTGGGCGACGTGGTCGATCCCGCAACGGGCGAGATCATCGTCAAGGCGGACACCATGATTTCCGAAGACCAGGCAAAGGCCATCGTCAAGGCGGGGATCGAGGAAGTCGAGATCAGAAGCGTGTTCACCTGTAAATCGCGGCACGGCGTATGCGCGAAGTGCTACGGCAAGAACATGGCGAACGGCCTGCCCGTCAACAAGGGCGAGGCGGTCGGCATAATCGCGGCGCAGTCCATCGGCGAACCCGGTACGCAGCTCACCATGAGAACGTTCCATACGGGCGGTATCGCCAGCACGGGCGACATCACGCAGGGTCTTCCGAGAGTCGAAGAGCTCTTCGAGGCCCGCCGTCCCAAGCACGCGGCCATCGTGTGCGAGGTCAGCGGCATCGCGATGGTGGAGGAAAAGGATAAACTCATCCACGTGGTCGTCAACTGCGACGACGGATCGGTGAAGGATTACACCATTTCTTTCGGCTACGGCGTGCTGGTGAAAAACGGCGACAGGGTGGAGCCGGGCACCATACTGACCAACGGTTCGGTGTATCCGCAGGACATTCTGAAGACGCAGGGCGTCAAGGGCGTGCAGGACTATATTTTGAGAGAAATACAGACCGTGTACCGCTCGCAGGGCGTCGACATTAACGATAAACACGTAGAGATCATCGTGCGGCAGATGCTCAAAAAGGTGCAGGTGGAAAATCCCGGCGACACCGACGTCCTGCCGGGCGAAAAGCTCGACCTGTTCCGCTTCGAGGAAGAAAACCTCAAGGCGCTCGAAGAGGGCAAGCGCCCCGCGACGGGCAAGAGGACGCTGCTCGGCATCACGAAAGCGGCGCTGGCTACGGAAAGTTTCCTTTCGGCCGCGTCCTTCCAGGAAACGGCGCGCGTGCTGACCGAAGCGGCTATCAAGAACAAGATAGACCCGCTGATCGGCCTCAAGGAAAACGTCATTATCGGCAAACTTATCCCCGCGGGGACGGGCATCGGCGATTACAAAAACCTTTCGCCGCAGACGGTCAACGTCGCCGCGTCGGAAGATCAGCAATAACAAGGCGGAAAACAAGCCGAAAAAACCGTTTTTTGCCGTCCGTCGAAGGGCAGCAAGACAAAAACGGCAGAGTTTTGTTTGACTTAACCCGCAATACGTGATAAAATAATCGACGGCGGATTTTTCGAGATCCGCGGAAAAACGCTTCTTTAAACGGGAAAGTCCGTTTTTTGAATATCCGAAAACTTCAAGGAGGTAAACAAATGCCAACAATCAACCAGTTAATCAGACAGGGCAGAGAGCAGAGGGCGTTCAAATCCAAGACTCCGATCATGGAAGGATGTCCGCAGAAGCGCGGCGTGTGCCTTTCGGTAACCACGACCACGCCTAAAAAACCGAATTCGGCTCTGAGAAAGATTGCGAGGGTGCGTTTGACCAACAAGCAGGAAGGTGTCGTGTACATCCCCGGCGAAGGTCATAACCTGCAGGAGCACAGCTCGGTGCTGATCCGCGGCGGCAGAGTCAGAGACTTGCCGGGCGTTCGGTACCACATCATCCGCGGCGCACTGGATACGGCGGGCGTTGCAAAGCGCGGCCAGGCGAGATCCAAATACGGCGCGAAGAAAAAGAAATAAGTTCAACAACTTAAAACCTGCTTAGTTTCGGAATTCAAAAGAAGGATCCGCGCGAAAGTAGGCAGTATGCTGCAAAGCAGAAGGTTTCGCCGGCCGCAGGGCGGCTGTGAGCGACGGCTGTATTTTTGGGCAACCCAAGTCCTTAAATTCGTTTAAGGCAAAAAAATTTAAAGGAGAAATACGATTATGCCAAGAAGAGGGAATATCCCCAAGAGGGACGTGTTACCCGATCCCGTATACAACAGCAAGGTCGTGACCAAGGTCATCAACCAGGTCATGCTGGACGGTAAAAAGGGCATCGCGCAGGGCATTGTGTACGATGCTTTCAACAAGATGTCCGCCAAGTTGGGCCAGGAACCGCTGGAAATCTTCAACCAGGCCATCAACAACATCATGCCGATGGTCGAAGTCAAGGCGAGAAGAGTGGGCGGCGCCAACTACCAGGTGCCTATCGAGATCAGGGCGGAAAGAAGGCAGACTCTCGCCATCCGCTGGCTGGTCGCCGCGGCGCGCAAGAGAAGCGAAAGGGATATGTGCGACAAACTTGCGGGCGAACTGATGGACGCTTACAACAACACGGGTTCGGCCGTAAAGAAAAAGGAAGACACGCACAGGATGGCGGAGGCGAACAGGGCTTTCGCGCACTACAGATTCTAAGGAGCAGATATGCCAAGAGAATTCAGTTTGGAAGTTACCAGAAACATCGGCATCATGGCGCATATCGACGCCGGCAAGACGACGACTACCGAGAGAATTCTGTTCTATACGGGAAAAACGCACAAGCTCGGCGAAACGCATGAGGGTGCGGCTACCATGGACTGGATGGTTCAGGAACAGGAGCGCGGCATCACCATCACCAGCGCCGCCACGACCTGCCAGTGGAAAGGTCATTGCATCAACATCATCGACACGCCGGGACACGTCGACTTCACGGTAGAAGTCGAACGTTCGCTCCGCGTTCTCGATGGCGCGGTGGCTACGTTCTGTGCCAAGGGCGGCGTGGAACCGCAGAGCGAGACCGTCTGGAGACAGGCGGACAAGTACAAGGTTCCCCGTATCGCGTATATCAATAAGATGGACATCAACGGCGCTAACTTCGAAAACGCCGTGCACATGATGAAGGACAGGCTCAAGACCAATCCTCTGCCCATCGTTCTGCCCATCGGCAAAGAAGATACTTTCGTCGGCATCGTGGACGTAATCGAGCGCAAGGCGGAAATATATAAGGACAATCTCGGCAAGGAGATAGAATTCACCGAAGTTCCCGCCGATATGAAGGACGCGGTGGAGGAAGCCCGCGCGGCGGTTGTGGAAGCGGCGGCGGAAGCGGACGACGCCTTGATGGAAAAATTCTTCGAGGAGGGAGATCTCTCCGTCGAGGACATCAAAAAGGGACTGAGAAAGGCGACCATCGCCATGAAAGTAACGCCCGTCCTCTGCGGTTCGAGTTACCGCAACAAGGGCGTGCAAAACCTGCTCGACGCCATCGTAGACTATCTGCCCAGCCCTGTGGACGTAGACCACGTGAAAGGCGTGAACATGAAGGGCGAAGAGGAAGAGAGAAAGACTTCGGACGACGAACCGTTCGCCGGCCTCGCGTTCAAAATCGCGGCCGACCCGTACGTCGGCAAGCTCGCGTTCTTCCGCGCTTATTCGGGCGTTCTCAAAACGGGTTCTTACGTATATAACAGCACGAAGGGCAAGAAAGAGCGCGTGGGCAGACTGCTCAAAATGCACGCGAATCACCGCGAGGATATCGACGAGATCCGCGCGGGCGACATCTGCGCCATCGTCGGTCTGAAAGAGACCACCACGGGCGATACGCTCTGCGACGAAAATCATCCGATCATTCTCGAACAGATGGAATTCCCCGAACCGGTCATCAGAGTCGCAATCGAACCCAAGACAAAACAGGGACAGGAAAAGATGGGCCTCGCGCTCGCGAAACTCGCGGAAGAAGACCCGACTTTCAAGACCTATACCGATCAGGAAACGGGCCAGACCATTATCGCGGGCATGGGCGAGCTGCACCTCGAGATCATCGTGGACAGGCTTTTGAGAGAATTCCGCGTGGAGGCCAACGTCGGCGCGCCGCAGGTCGCTTATAAGGAAACCATTCGCCAGGCGGTCGAAGCCGAAGGCTTGTTCAAACGGCAGAGCGGCGGACACGGCCAGTACGGTCATTGTAAAATCCGCCTCGAACCGCAGGAACCCGGCAAGGGTTACGAATTCGTGGACGAAACGGTGGGCGGCAGCATTCCCAAAGAATATATCCAGCCGATCAACAAGGGGATACAGGAAGCGGCCAAAAACGGTATTCTGGCGGGTTTCGAAGTCGTGGACTTCAAAGTTACCGTTTACGACGGCAGCTATCATGACGTAGACTCTTCGGAAATGGCGTTCAAAATCGCAGGTTCCATGGCTTTGAAAGACGGTCTGCAGAAGGCTAAATCCGTACTGCTCGAACCGATCATGAAAGTCGAGATCACCACGCCCGACACCTACTTCGGCGATCTGATGGGCAACGTTACCGCGAGAAGAGGCATCATTCAGGGCACGGACGACCGCAACGGCATCAAGGTCATCGACGCGCATATTCCGCTGTCCGAAATGTTCGGGTACGCCACCGATCTGAGAAGCAGAACGCAGGGACGCGGCAACTACACCATGCAGTTCGATCACTACGCGGAAGTTCCCAAGTCCGTAGCCGAAAAGATTATCGGCAAAAAAGCATAAAACGCGATTTATTGTTGACTTTTTTTCAAAGTCATTGTACAATAGATATAAGTTTATATCGGAAACTATTTAAAAAAATAAAAAACAATCAAAAATTTTGGAGGAAACAAGAATGGCAAAGGCTAAATTTGACAGAAGCAAACCGCACGTTAACATCGGCACCATCGGCCACGTTGACCACGGCAAGACGACTCTGACCGCGGCGATCACGATGGTCATGGCGGCGAACGGTCAGGCGCAGAAGATGAAATATGACGAAATCGACAAGGCGCCGGAAGAAAAGGCAAGAGGCATCACAATCAACACCTCGCACGTCGAATATCAGACGGACAAGCGCCACTATGCGCACGTTGACTGTCCGGGCCACGCGGACTATGTCAAGAACATGATCACGGGTGCCGCGCAGATGGACGGCGCGATCCTCGTCGTTGCGGCGACGGACGGCCCGATGCCGCAGACCAGAGAGCACATTCTGCTCGCCCGTCAGGTCGGCGTTCCCAAGATCGTCGTTTTCCTGAATAAGTGCGATCAGCTCGACGATCCCGAACTTCTCGAACTCGTCGAAATGGAAGTGCGCGAACTGCTCACGGAATACGGTTTCCCCGGCGACGACACCCCGATCATCAAGGGTTCGGCTCTGAAAGCGCTCGAATATGCGCAGTCGCATTCCGACGACGAAGTCAAGACCGCTGCGGAGACCGAGTGCATCAGAGAGCTGATGAACGCGATCGACGAATATATCCCCACTCCGGAAAGAGAAGCGAACAAGCCCTTCCTGCTGCCGGTTGAAGACGTCTTCACCATCAGCGGCCGCGGCACCGTCGCTACCGGCCGTGTTGAGAGAGGCGTTGCGAAAGTCGGCGATCCCGCTGAAATCGTCGGCCTGAAAGAAAAGCCCACGGCTACGGTCATCACGGGTCTCGAAATGTTCAGAAAACTGCTTGACGAAGCGCAGGCAGGCGACAACGTCGGCGCGCTCCTCAGAGGTATCGACAGAAAGAACATCGAAAGAGGCCAGGTCATCGCGAAACCCGGTTCGGTTCATCCCCACACGGAATTCACCGGCCAGGTCTACGTTCTGACCAAGGAAGAAGGCGGCCGTCATACGCCGTTCTTCAACAACTATCGTCCTCAGTTCTATTTCAGAACGACGGACGTTACCGGTTCGATCACCCTTCCCGAAGGCGTTGAAATGGTTATGCCCGGCGACAACGTTAAAATCGACGTTAAGCTGATCACGCCGATCGCTATGGAAGAAGGTCTGCGTTTCGCTATCCGCGAAGGCGGCAGAACGGTCGGTTCGGGCGTCGTTTCCACGATCGTGAAATAAGTTAAAGACAAAAAGCGCACGGAATTTCCGCGCGCTTTTATTTTACGGCAGCGCCGCCGCGTATGTATGCGGGGCGCTGCTATACTTTTTGAAATGAAAGTATATTTATATACGGTAATAAAATAATCGACGCAAGTCGCGTTGACGGTAAAACAAAAGGGACGGCCTCAGGCTTGTCCCCTTCATTTTTTATGCGTTAATCTCGTCCTTAAACGCCTTGCCGAACTTGAAAGCAGGGAGTTTAGACGCGCTTATCTTGATTTTTTCGCCCGTCTTGGGATTGAGCCCGTCTCTTTCGGGTTTTTCTTTGACTTCGAAAGTACCGAAACCGGAAATCTGAATCTTCTCACCATTTTTCAAACCGTCCGTGATCGCCTTTACCACCGCATCGAATGCCGTAGTAGCCTCTTTGATGGTAATTCCGGCATTATTTGCCGTTTCCCTTATCAATTCGTTTTTGTTCATGTTTCACCTCCGTTGTGAATTATTTCTTCTATTATAACACATTGAAAAAATAATTCAACTCTTTTTTAAAAATAATTGCCTTTTTTTTAAAAATAAATCAGTCGGGAACTGAGTTTTTTAAGGAAAAGGCGAAAAATTTCCAAAAAATGGCAAATTTTATATAAAAGCAAGTGTTTTACAGGAAAAAATTGCAAGAAGAAGGCGCGCTTTTTTTCGTCTGCGGCGGATTAAATTTGCTCTTTTATATATTCTCCGCGTTTGTGAATATTTTTCGGCCTTTTTGGGCGGCCTCGGCGCATGCGTTCCGCCGTCGCTTGACTAAAAAGCGCCGTTGTGGTATGATTAATTTTACTAAGGCGGCGAAAAACGGCTTTCCGCAGAACGGCGCTTTGAATTGCCGTCGCGGCGGCGGGGAGATTTTGCGATGAAAAAACTATTTAAATTATTGTTCGGGCGGCTCACGATCATCGCGCTCGCCATCATCTTGCAGTTCGTGCTGTTCGTGTGGTGGGTTACGGACGCTTCTTTGCAGTATAACTGGCTGTATGCGATCAACGTAGTGCTGGGCGTTCTTGTCTTTATCAATATAGTGAACCGCAAAATGAATACGGAAAGCAAGCTGACCTGGGTGGCGGTGGTGCTGCTCATGCCGATTTTCGGGTTCATGGCTTACGTTATGTTTTCCGAAAGCCGTCTTTCGCCCCGTCAGCGCCGCGCTTACAGGGATATTTATTACGTATCGAAAGATTCGCTGGAATATTATTTCGCAAGATCGGGCGGAAAACTGCCCGACACGGGGGATTACCTTGGTCAGAACGTATATATCAAAAATTTAAACAATCTTCCTTCGTACACGGATACAGCAACGGAATACTACCCTTGGGGCATAGATTTCTGGGAAGCGTTGAAAACCGATCTGAAACGCGCCGAAAAGTTCATTTTTATGGAATATTTCATTATAGAAGAAGGCGTGATGTGGAACGAGATACTCGACATTCTCGCCGAAAAGGCGCAGGCGGGGGTGGAGGTGCGCTTTATGTACGACGATATCGGCTCCATTTCCAAAGTGCCCGCCCGTTATTACAAAAAAATGGAAAAGCTCGGCATAAAGACGCTGCGGTTCAATCCCTTCCGTCCCTTTCTGACGGGCATTCACAATAACCGCGACCACAGAAAGATCACCGTGATCGACGGAGTGATCGGCTTTATCGGCGGCGCGAACCTAGCGGACGAATACATCAACAAGACTTCGCCCTACGGCATCTGGAAAGATTCCGCAGTGCGGCTCGAAGGCGAGGCGGTGCGCAGTCTCACCGTCAACTTTTTGCAGATGTTCGACATGCAGCGCGAGAACGCGGAGGATTTCGCCCCCTATCTCGAAGCGGAAACTTCCGTGCGGGCGGAGGGCGTCGTGCAGCCCTTTGTGGACGGCCCCAAACCTATCTACGACGATTACGTGGCGAAAAACGTCTATCTCAATCTGTTCAATTCGGCGAAAAGATACCTGTATATCACCACGCCCTATCTCATCCCGGACGGCGAAATCGTGAACGCGCTGCAGCTCGCCGCCGCGCGCGGCGTGGATGTACGCATTATCACGCCGCAGATACCCGATAAAAAGCTGGTGTTCAACATCACGCGCTCCAACTACAAACGTCTGATGAACTACGGCGTGAAGATATATGAATTCAAAGGCGGTTTCATTCACGCGAAAAACGTGCTCTGCGACGACGCCGTCGGGATCGTGGGCACCATCAATCTCGACTACCGCAGTCTTATGCATCATTACGAATGCGGCGTGTGGATGTACAGAACGGCGGCCCTTTCCGCCATGAAGGCCGATTTCGAAGCGACGTTTTCGCAAAGCGTCTTGCAGGACGAAAAGAGCGTGAAAATGGGGATCGTGAAAAGGCTGTTCTGCGGCGTATGCGCCATTTTCGCCCCGCTTTTGTAAACGAGGACGGCAGAGAATATGGAAAAGATTACGGATATGCCCGCTGCGGCGCTCGCCGAATACGAATTCGACTGCGCCTGCGGCAGAAAACATTATACGAAGGCGCGCGTGCTGTACGGCCCGTATGCGGAGATTTTCAAAAAACTGCTCCCCGTGCTCGCGCCGTCGTCCAAAGCCGCGCTGATCAGTTCGCGGGACGCCTTTCTTGCGGACGGCGGAAACTGGATGACGGCGATCCGCGGGGGCGGCGCCCGGCCGCTCAACGTGGTGGTTACAAAGCGTTTCGACAACGCGCTGGAAAATATAGGCGGGTTGTTTTCCCTGCCCGACGACGTGCGCGCCGTTATCGTCTGCGAAAGCGAACTTTACGACGTCGCGTCCTATTTCGCCGCGCTCAAAAATCTGCCCATAATCTATCTGGCGGTTTCGCCCGAAGCGGAAAACATGCTTTCGCCCGTCGTTTCTCTCAAGATCAAAAAGCGCACCGAACGGATTTTTGCGGACAACGCCCGTTTCGTCGCGATAGATACAGATATTCTTTCAAAGAGCAAGGCCGGCGCGTCGGCTTTCGCCTCGCTCGCTTCGGGTATCGTTTCGCTCGTCGATTACCGCGTGCGCGGGGCGTTTACGGGCGAATACTGCAGCGAGAGTTACAATCTCGCGCGCGCCGCAATCTCGGAGGCGGTCAACGCCGCCTTTGCGGAAAACGCGCAGCAGAAACTCCTGGAAGCGCGCATCCGCCTCGCTGTGGCGGAGGTCTATACCGAAGGCAGGATTTTGAGCGGCGGGGAGTACGCCGTCGCCGAACTGCTCGAACCCGCGGGCAGGCGGCGGCTGGCTGCGGCGGAGCGGAAGTTCGTGGCGGCGCTGAAACTGATAGAACTGTACGGGGCGTTTTTTGCGCATCCGCGCGCCTGCGGACTGCGCGTGCCCGACTACGCCGCGCGGGCGAAAGAGGCTGCGGAATTTACGGGACGGAGCGAAACGGAAATTCTCGGCGGCATTTTGAAGTCTGCTGCGGCCGTGAACGGAGAAAAGACGGAAAACGCCGCAAGGCAGATGTCGGAAGAACTGGCGGCGCTCGAACGGCTGACGGGGAAATTCGCCGCGACCTACCGCGCCCTCGGCGGGGACGCGGATATCTTTGACAATTACACGCCCGGCGAACTGCGCCGCGCGGTGTTTTGCGCGCCCGATCTGCCCGATACTTTTTCCGTGCTCACGCTCATGCGGGAAAGCGGCGCGCTCGAACTGCTTCGGGCCTCTGAGGATAATTTTTCATAAAACGGCGGTTGTAATTCGGCATGTCATATAAATCGGCGGGATTGAATTTGAGGGGATAAGATGGTTGAAGCCAAGCAAAATTATTATGGCAATTTATGTACGGAAATGTACGAGATTTTACATGAGAAAGCGCCTCGGGACGAATTAAATTTTTATCTCTCTTATGCAAAAAAAGAAGATAAAATTTTAGAAGCCTTGTGCGGCAGCGGACGTTTTCTTATTCCGTTTATGGAGCAGGGTTTCGATATTTTCGGAATAGACTTATCCGTTGCAATGCTGAATAAGTTAAAACAAAAAGCGCCGAACGCAAAGGTGTTTCAAGCGGATATTTTAGAGTATTCTTCTAAAAATCGGTTTGACTATATTTTCATTTCCTCCGGTTCGGTTTCTCTATTTACGGATATAAATTTGTGCAGGAAAATTTTAGGAAAAATAAAGGAAATGCTGACGCCGGAAGGCAAATTTGTTTTTGCCGTCGATACGGAGGCCGACAAGTGTTCAGACGATAACGATTATAAAATATCTGTTACGACAAAGACGAAAGAGGGCTTTGACCTGATATTAAAAAATAAAAATTATTATGACGAACAAAGCCGGACGCAGTTTTCACCGGGGATATATGAACTTTATAACGGAACCGAGCTGCTGCAAAGCGAATATATGGATTTTCAGACGCATCTGTATAAATTTGGAGAAATGGAAAGACTTTTAAAAGAAATCGGTTTTACAAACGTAAAAACCTATTCGTCTTTTTCTAAAGATGTTGCGGTTGACGATAACTGCGAAATGTTTTTGTTTGAATGCAGTGTCGTTTAATAATTTCGGTTAAATAATCAAAAAAAATAAATTACAGGTATAAACCGCCTTTTATCGGTCAACAATCCTTCACGTAGACGCGTCGAAGGATTTTTTTATGGAAAGAAAAACAACGATTTATAAAAAACTGTACATACTCTGGCTCGGCCTTTTGCTGGCGGCGGCGCTCATGCTGCTCAACAACCGCCCCGTATTCAAGGATTATTCCGATACGCAGACGGTCTATTCCATGCGGGAGACCTCGCAGGCGGGCACGGAGTACGGCGCCTATGCCGTGGTGAACGGCAAGGTGGGCGAAAGTTGCGAAACGGACGCAAAAGATTTTTCTCTCGAAGAGTGTATAAAATATTTCGGGGCGGAAATAATCTTTAGCGAAACGGCGGGAGACGTTATAAACGTATATCTCTTTTCGCCGCAGATCAAGCGCTTCCGGGAACTGCGCGGCAGAAAGGTAAATCTGCACGTCGCGTACAGCGGCGGTCGCGTGGTGCTGGGCAGTCCGCTCATATACGGCGGCTACTGAGAAAAGTACATAAAGTCAAATTGGAGGAATTTATGAAAGGCAACAATAAGTTTTTACTGTTTCTGAGGAAAAATGCGTTCTATTTCGTGCTCGGATTCTGTATCCTGGCGGTAGCGCTTTCCGTAACGCTCGTGCTCGTGCTGGGTAAGGACAAAAAGCCCGTTGACAGCGGCGAGGACAAGCCGCCCGTGATCGAACCGGGCGACGACGATGACGACGACAAGCCGACGATCGAAGAGGTGGTTTTCATCATGCCCGTGAACGGAGAAGTTCTCCGCCACTATTCGGAAGAACCCGTATTTAACAGCACGCTCAACGTCTTTACGGCGCACCGCGCCATGGACTTCAAGGCGGCGGAAGGCAGCGACGTGTTCGCCGTTTACGACGGCAAGGTGGAAAGCGTTACCAGCAACTATCTGACGGGGACGAAGATCGTCATCGACCACGGCGACGGCTTGAAGAGCATTTACTATTCGCTTGAGGACGGCGACGGCGTTACGGTCGGGCAGGAAGTCAAGAAGGGCGACGTCATCGCGAAGGTGTCCCGTACCTATCTCGAAGAACTCAACGACGAGGCTCACCTGCATTTTCAGGTGGAAGAGAACGGCGAACTCATCAACCCGCTGACCTATCTCGAAGTGGACGATAAATAAGCGCATTTCGGTGCGGAAAATAAAAAAGGCTCGGTATTCCGAGCCTTTTTTCTATTTTCTCACCACGCTGATCCGTTCCCGCACGTGTTTGCCGCCAGCGAGTTCGTCCGCCACGGCTATGGCGTAATCCGCATAGCTGATCACGCTTTCGCCCCTGCCGTTGAGCATAAGCTCCTCGCCGCCGAGCAGATAACCGCCCGTGCGTTCGCCCTCCGCCTGAAAGTCGCAGGCCGGGCTGATGTACGTCCAGCGGACGTCCTTCCTTTTCCGCAGCGCGTCCAGCGCGGCCGCGTGCGCCGCCGCCACGGGTTTGAAAGCGTCGGGAAAGTCCGGTCCGTCGGCAACGCAGGCGGTATGTTCCGCGTTCACGTACAGGCTGCCCGCGCCGCCTACCACCAGCAGGCGGGTTTCGCTGCCGCTCAGCAGATCGCAGAGCCGCCCGGCGGCCTTGCAAATACCGTCCACGTCCTCGGCCGACCAGGCGCCGAACGCGTCCACCACGGCGTCAAAGCCCTGAAGATCTTCCTTTGTAAGGTCGAACAAGTCCTTAACAAGCGCCTTTTTCGCCGCCGTTCTGTTTTCTCCGCGCACCACCGCTGTAACGTCCATGCCGCGCGCCAGCGCCTCCTCGGTGATGAGCCGTCCCGCGCGTCCGTTCGCGCATACTACTGCAATTTTCATTTTTCGTTGCCTCCTTTTTGTTGTAATAATTTTAATTACAACGATATTATAACGCGCGTTAGATGTAATGTCAAGCATTACAACAAAAAAATAAAAAAACTCCCCTCCTTCGGGAGGGGGGGAATCAGCGCATCGCGGAGCTGAGTTCTTCGGCAAGGTCGGCGAGCGTAACGCCTTTTAGCGAATTTTCCAGCGCGCGCTGGGCGTCCTGCAGGTGTTTGTCCAAAACGCCGTGTATATTTCTGCCCACGGGACAGGAGGGGTTGGGATTTTCATGGAAATGAAAGAGTTCGTCCTCCACGCAGTCCGCGGCCTTGTACACGTCGTAAAGCGAGATTTCGGCGAGCGGCTTTATGATCTCCGCGCCGCCGCTGCCCGCCTTTACTTCCACCATCCCCGCGGCTTTCAAACTCTGCAAGGCGCGGCGTATGACCACGGGGTTGACGTTCACGCTCGCCGCGATGAATTCGGAAGTTGTCTTTGCCTTTCCCTGAAACGAGCGTATCACGAGCAGGGTATGGACCGCAACGGTAAATCTCGACGTTATCTTCATAAATCTATTATACCGTGCGCGTATAGTAATGTCAAACGTTACAACGCCCTGCGGAAAATTCGTCCGTTTTTTCCGCGTTTTCAGGCATAATCGGGGGGATAAGGCGAATAAATTTAGGTGTACAAGTTCAGATAAAAGGGGTTTGCCATGAAAAGATTAAGTTTTCTCTTTGCAATCGTTGTGGCGCTGTCGGCGGTGTTCGCCGTCGGCTGCGCGAACAAGAAAAGTGCGCGCAGCTGTTACGATCTGTCCCTCTCCTATGAGGACGGCGTTCTCGACGGCTCGCTCGATTTCACCTTTTACAACGCCACGGACACGGCGGTAAAAGAACTGAAATTCAATATTTACCCCAACGCCTACCGCGAGGGCGCGAAGTATACGCCCGTGGCGGCCTCCGACGGGGCGGGCGCCTATTACGCGGGCAAATCATACGGGGGCATAGAGATCGAAAGCGTGGCGGTCAAGAATGAAGCCGCCGCATACGAGATCGGAGGGGAGGACGAAAACATTCTGATCGTGCCCCTCGGCGCGGAGATATTTCCCGGCGAGAGGTGCGCTCTTGCGATCGATTTCACCGTCCGGCTCGCAAAGATAAACCACCGCCTCGGCATAACGCAGGGCGGCACGGTCAATCTGGCGAATTTCTATCCCGTGCTGTGCGGTTACGACAACGGCTTTTACGAATGTGTGTATTATTCCGCGGGAGATCCTTTCTTTTCGGAGTGCGCGGACTACAACGTGCGTTTCACCGCGGACGAAAAATACGTGGTGGCTTCGAGCGGCGTCGTGGCGGCGAGCAGTACGGAAAACGGAAAAACCACGTATACGTACCGCCTTAAAAACGCCCGAGACTTCGCACTCGCCCTCAACGAGAACTTTGAAACGATGTCCGCAAAAGCGGGCGACGTTACCGTCAGCTATTATTATGTTAAGGACGCCTCTCCCGTGCGCAGCATGGACTTTGCCGTCAAGGCGGTAACGACTTTTTCCGATATGTTCGGAGCGTACCCGTACGATACGCTGTCCGTGGTGGAAACGGGGTTCAACGAAGGCGGCATGGAATATCCCGCCCTTGTCTACATCAGCGACAGGCTGGACGAGGCCTCCTACGGCGAAGTGATCGTGCACGAAACGGCGCATCAGTGGTGGTACGCCTCGGTCGGGAACAACGAGATCGAAAGTCCGTTTCTGGACGAAGGCCTGGCGGAATATTCCGTGGTGTTGTTCTATGAAGCCAACGAGGGGCTGGGCATGACGCGCCCGCAGATGATCGAGGCGGCGGAGATGACCTACCGCACCTACTGCAACGTATACGACCAGCTGTTCGGCAAGGTGGACACCACCATGCTGCGCCCGCTGGGAGAATATTCTTCGGAATACGAATACGTGAACATAGCTTACATAAAATCCTGCCTTATGTTCGAACATCTTCGCGTGGGCATCGGGGACGGCATGTTCTTCAAGGGACTGAAAAAATATTATGCCGACAACGCCTATTCGGTCGCCCGCCCGGAAGATCTGGTGGGGGCGTTCGAGAAATGCGGCGCCGATACGAACGGATTTTTCGAAAGTTTCTTCGACGGAAGCGCGATAATTTAACGATATTGAAAAATATTAAACGCAAAGCTCCGATTATTTATTGACAAAAGCGGCCGTAAATGTTAAAATTATCAAGTATCTATGTAATTAAGCGCGCCTTGCGCGCAAACATCGGGAGACTTGACGACAGACATGAAAAACATATTGAAGACAGCGTTACTTTGCGTATTCGTCGCATGCGTCGCTTTATCGCTCGCGGCCTGCCAGACGGATAAAGGCGGTGCGAACAAAACGCCCGGACTGAAGACCTATACCAATAAGGACGGCGAAGTCATTCTGCGCGAATACGTGCCGGAAGAGGGAAAGACCGTTTTGGAAATCCCCGAGGAAATCGACAAAATTCAGGCGGGCGCTTTCAAGGGAAACGGCACGCTGACTAAGATCGTGGTCGGTTCCAACGTAACCGAGATCGGCGACGGCGCTTTTGCCAACATGACCAAGCTCGAAGAACTTGTGCTCCCCTTCGTGGGGCAGTCGGCGGAGGCGGTCAACGCGGCTAAAACGTTCGGTTATGTTTTCGGCACCGAGGAATACGACGAGGGCGTTGCCGTTACGCAGAGCTACAACGCGAGTTCCACGGCGACTTATTATATCCCGAAAACGCTGAAAAAGGTAACGATAAACGCCGTCGGCGCAGCCGAGGAAAAAGACGGACAGACGACTTACGCGCCGTATAAACTGCCGAACTATGCGTTCCATTCCATGAGCCGCCTCGAAAGCGTTGCGATCGAGGGCAACGTTTCCGAAATCGGCGATTACGCCTTTTACAACTGCTACGGCATGAAGGGATTTAAACTGCCCGCGGCCGTGGAAAAGATCGGCGCGCACGCCTTCGAGGGGTGCAACAGGATCAACGACGAAAATAAATTCGTTTTTGCCGAAACGGAAAGCAAACTTACCGAGATCGGCGATTACGCCTTTGCGGGAGCGCGCTTTACGGAACTGACCGTGCCCGAGGGCGTAACGAAGATCGGCGAGGGCGCGTTTGCCTCGGTAACGACGGGCGTTACGGTAGACCAGGAGAGCAAGCTGGAAAAAGTTACCCTGCCGCAGTCGCTGACAGAGATCAGTAAATACGCGTTCTTCAAATGCGTGAACCTGACCGAAGTCGTTTATTCCGACAAACTGGAGGTTATCGGGATCGGCGCGTTCGAATACTGCGACAGCCTGCAGCTCGTGAAAAACAAATCTTCAAACGAGCAGGTGCCTGCGGACGGTAAAGCAGGCAAGATCGTCGTCGGCGCGTCCGTACTCGAAGTAAAGGCCGGCGCGTTTGCGAACCTCGGCAACGAAGTTATCGTCTATTCCATCGAAAAGGGCGCGGCCGCATATACCGACGGCTGGAACACAAATACGAAAGGTCTTGAATAAAAATAGAAAAGGAACGCTGAGGCGTTCCTTTTTTTATATGAAAGCGCGCGTTGCGCGGTTTATAGCCGGCGACGGCGGAAGCGTTGCGCTCCACGGAGGATAGGGCATATTTTATCGAAACGGCTTTTCCGCCGCGGTACGGAGCACGGCGGCCGAGGCGCCGCCCGCGCGGGCACGCGCGCGTATGCGTATCATATATACGTGTTCTTTCGCATATGATAAAACGGAACAAAAAATCGGGCGGCGGGCCGCGCTTGTCGGGAAAAATACGTAAAAAACGGGCGGCCGCAGGGAAAGCGCCCTTGTAAAAATTTTTGAAAAAGTGTATTTTTCCCTATTGATTTGCTTGCAATTCCGCTATCCATATGATATAATTCCAATGCATAAAACGTAAGAGATGCCGTTCGGAAATCGAATTCCGAAAAGGCACGCATTTTCCGAAAAGCGCGCAGGCGCTGTATTTTTTGGAAGGCGGTTAGCATATGCGAACTAATTAGCCGGGGTTAACTTTTTTCAGGGCGCAGAAAGGCGCCTTAATTTCAGAATGAAAGTTCGCCGCGGCGAACTCGCGGAAAACAGATTTTCCGCGGAACAATTCACACATTGCAGAGGAGGTGCAATATGAAGAAGGGCTACATAGTTGCGTTTCTGGCGGCGCTGGCGCTGTGCATGGGCGTAACGTTTGCCGCGTGCGGTGAAAGAGGATATGTCAGCGGCGACGAAGTCGGAACTTACTATAACGACGATTTCGGCAGCGAATATATCATCACGCTTGCGGAGAAGGGCGCGGTCGAGTTTCAGGTGGACGGCGTCGACGAGGAGGGGAGCTACACGCTTGAGGGCGCCGCGCTCACGATCTCGCTCGACGGGAGGGAGGATATTTCCGCCGAGTTTTCCGACAGAACCATCAAATTGAATTTTAACGACAAAGAGATGGTGTTTTTGGAAAAAATCACTTATAAAGTAACGTTTGAAACGAACGGCGGCAGTGCAATAGACGCGCAGAGGGTGCTGAACGGCAAAAACGCCGAAAGGCCGGCGGACGATCCCGAATTAGAACATTACGAGTTTGTGGATTGGTTCGAGGACAGCGCTTTGACAAAGCTGTTCGATTTCGGCAAAACGATTACGCAGAATACCGTGGTATACGCGAAGTGGTCGTATGTAGCCGCCGAAAACGTGCTGACTTACGATACGAGCAATGCGGCGACGGAAGAACCGAGCTTTACGGTTACGGAAAACGAGAGCTTTAAGCTGGAAGTCCCCGTCTATAAAGGCGGCGACGGCGCGGCCTTCCTCGGCTGGTATACGCAGAAGGACGGCAAAGGCGAAAAGCTGACCGACGAAACGGGCGAGAGCCTGGAGAAGTGGGACGGCAGGGGCGACATAACGGTATATGCGTATTTCGCCGCGGCGTATACCTATACGCAGCTCGACGACGGAACCTATAAGGTATCGGGCAACGACGCCACGAAAAACCTTACCCGTCTCGACATTCCCGCTTATTATCAGGGCGAAGCCGTAACCTACGTAGGCGATTTCGACGGATACGCTTCCGTTACGAACGTAACGATCCCCGCGACGGTAACGGGAATTTCGGTGATGGCGTTCAACGACATGGCTGTTTTGGAATCGTTTGAGATTACCGAAGTAAGCGGCGTGGAGGCCGCGTACGAAGTTATTGACGGCGTTTTGTATTGCGACGGAGGCCACACGTTGGTCAAATATCCCGTTGCGAAAAAAGACGCGGAGGGAAATCCCGAAACTTCTTTCACGGTTCCCTCGACGGTAACGAAGATCGAAGCCTATGCGGTGGCGGACGTAGTCAAGAGGAGCGGCGGCACGAACAATCCCGGCGAATTTTACGGCACGCTGACCGAAATCCTGCTGCCCGACAATCTCACGGAGATCGGCGACCGCGCGTTTTTCGAGCGCCAGCAGATGACGAAGATCTACTTCGGACAGAATCCCACGGACGGCGTGGAGCTGACCATCGGCGACTATGCTTTCGCATATATCTGGATAACGGAAGGTTTCCAATTGCCGTCTAGCCTGGTATCGCTCGGCGAGGGCGCGTTCGCGTACGACGATACCGTGATCCACGCGATGAAACTCGACGGGGGCGAGGCCGAACTCGTTTTGCCCGAGGGGCTGAAAACGATCGGCGCAAAGGCCTTTCAGAATAACGTATGGATCACGAAAGTTACGATACCTTCCACTGTAACGACCATAGGAGAAAGTGCCTTTGCTTAACCTCATCCGAACACCTTTGAACAGTAATATCCATTGATTTTCCTCCTATATCTCAATTAAAACAGACTTTTTGCAGACGCCTTTGAATTTTGGTTCGGGGCGATTTTTCTTTATTCCCTGATAGGAATAGATATCAACGGAGGTTTCCGTCGTAAAAATGAGAGAACCCCGAAGGCTTTCACCTTCAGGGTTCTCGGGCTTATCGTCTATTCTTCGTTTTGGTTTCGGCGGTGTGCCTGTGTAGTTCAGTATCAGTTCTATGCGGTCTTCGTGGACATACACCTTATCGACAAGCAAGTCTATCATCATTTCCGGCTCTTGCTTTACGGCTTCTTTGAGATAGTCCGCAATGGTTTTCTTGTCCAAGACGACCTGCTCTTGCATACGCTCGAAGATGAGCTTTTCTTGCAACTCGCGGCGCGTTGTTTCAAGTTCTTGCAGGCGTTCTTTGGTCGTGTCGGTTATGATGCCTTGCTCGATGGCTTTGAGAATGTTGTTGATGGCTTTGTTGATCTGTGCTAATTCCTTCTCCAGCAACTTGACGGGATTTTCTCCAAGCAGTTTCGCGTTGTGCTGCCTGTATATCTCATCTACGACCAAAGTAAGGTTTGCGCCCGTCAAGGTGTTTTGCAGGGCTTGAAGGACGATGTTGTCCAGCAGGTCTTTCTGTATGAATTTTGCCGTGCAGTTCTTCTTGCCTATGGCGTTCCAGCACTTGTAGTATTTGGACACGCGCCCGGACTTGGATGTGCCGCTGTAAGAAGTCATCCTCGTGCCGCATTGTCCGCAATATACGCGCTTGCGCAAAAGGTAAGAGTAGTCGGGGATATGGTTGCCGTAGCGGTTGGCGTCAATTCTTTGCTTGCAACGCTCGAAGAGTTCCGGCTCTATGATACGAGGGTAGATGTTGTCGTAAACTTCTCCGTGCAGTTCGTATCTGCCCGTGTACTTCTCGGCGTGCAGTATCACATAGATGTTGGCGGAACTGAACGGCTTGCCTCGGTAGAGGATGCCACGCTCGGCGAAGCTTATGGCGATCTCGTTTCCGCGCTCACCGGCAGCGTACCTTTCGAAGATCTCCTTGACGACGGGGCCTTCCTCTTCGTGGATATACACCTTTTTGTTCTCGGTGTAGTAGCCGTAGTTGAGTCTGCCTGCGCAGTGCAAACCTTTTAAGCGCGTTTCCCTTTGTCCGCGTCTGGTCTTTTGCGATAACTCTTCGGAATAATACTGGTTCATGCCTTCTAATCAACAAAAAGGACATAATATCTGAGGGAGGGGGAAAGCGTGATCAGAGTACGGAATTTATGTCTATCTTGTAAAAGATATAGATTTCCTGCGGTTTGCCTGTCACCGTTTCTTTGCCGCCCACGATGATCTTTTCGAACAGAGATAAGCACATTTCGCGGGTGAGTTTGGGTTCTTTGCAATATCTCCGGAATCTTCGGATAAATTCGTCGGCGTCTGTCTTTGCCTGTCGGACGTCTTCCAACCCTTGCGTAAGAACGGCAATTTTGTCTTTAAGTTTGCTCTGTTCAGCCGTGTACTTTTCTATAAGTTTCACGCATACGCTTTCGTGGATTTTTCCTTTGACCTTTTCTTCGAACGCGGTTTCGATGAGTTTGTCCAGTTCGTTCAGCCGTTTTTCCGCTTTTTTTAATTCTTTTCGGGTTTCGGTTTGGTTTTTATCCGCAAGAGAGGCCTGCCGTTCCAGATATCTACGTTTGAACTCGGTTTCGTGCCCGAGTATCTTTTCCGCTTTCTCTGCAATATCCCGCAAAATGAGTTTTTCGAGAACGGGAACGGAGATGAAATGGCTGAAACAGGCAGACGAGCCGCAGCGCGAACGTGTTCCGCAGTTGAAGTTGAAATAGGGAATGTCTTTCGGCATATTCCAACCCAACCGCATTTTTGCGCCGCAGTCGGCACAGTACAGCAGCCCCGAAAGCGGATGCATATAGCCGCGTTTCGTATGTTTGCCGTGACTGACGGAAGACTCTACCTCTTTCACTCTGTCCCATAGCTCTTTGGATATGATCGGCTCATGCGCGTTTTCGATCACGATCCAATCTTCCTTCGGCCGCCGTTGCCACTTATGATTCTTGTAGGAAACGGTGGTAGTCCTGTGCTGTGCCAGAGTACCGATATAAGCCGGATTATCCAAGAGCGTGCGGAGAACGGAAGTGTTCCATAGGTGCAGCGAAGTGGGTACGCTCGTAACGCCCGTTTTTGACAGCCTGTAATCGTTGGGAGTCAATATGTTTTCGGCATTCAGGATATCCGCAATTTTTCTCGGGGTCATTCCTTGCGCCCGCATTTCGAATATCCGTCTTACGACAGGCGCAACTTCTTCGTTTACCTGCAACGTGCGTTTTTCGTCCGTTCCGAGCGTGTAACCGTATGGGGCATGAGACATTCCGTTTTTGCCGTGCTTGGCGTTTTGGATGCGCACGGCGCGCAGTTTCTTGCTCGTGGCGGCAGCCCACCATTCGTTGAATACGTTGGTGATGGGCATCATATCCATGGCGGCGGTGTCTTTGTTCTCGGTGTCGATGTTGTCTGATAAGGCGATAAACCGGATGCCGAAAGCGGGAAACACATAATCGAGATACTGTCCGACCATAATGTAGTTCCTGCCGAAGCGGCTCATGTCCTTTACAAGCACGGTATTGATGACGCCTTGCTTGGCGTCGTCCAAGAGCCGTTTTACGCCGGGACGGTCGAATGTCGTGCCCGAAATGCCGTCGTCAACATAGATATCGTAGAGCGTGAAGCCTTGCTTTTCTATGTATTCGTTCAGGATCGCCTTCTGGTTCTCTATGGACAGCGATTCGCCCGCGCGTTCGTCGTCGCGGGAAAGTCTTACGTACATACCGACGATATAGTCTTTATTTTGCTTTGATTTCATTTTTTCTCCCGTAAATCAAAGCAGCCCGAATTTTTTCAAGCTGCTCTTCATTTTTATTCCGTATCCTTCAATGCTTCATTGAATGCCAGATCTCCGAACACTTTTTTGAAATTCTTGTTTCCTGCATATACGCTGGCGACAACATAATTTTTGCCATTGATTTCACAAGTGCGTACTGTTTTCGGATAACGGTCGTATTCTTCCTGAAATTGCTGTTGCATTTTTTCCTCCTTACAATCAGGTATTGCATGGAATGAAAGAGCGCAGTTTAACTGTCTGAGCCCTTTAATGCAACCGGTTGAGCGTGTGATCGGGTGTGTAGCTTACTACATCTTAAACCCGACGTTTTTTCGCTTGCCTTCTCAACGCTCCGAATATTGAGGTTGTCATTTTGCCCGTCTTTTCATTCTTTGCGAATGGGGGTAAAACATACGCATGTTTTTTCCTTGCTATGTCCAAGTCATGGTTTACCTCCGTGATCTGTCCGGGAAGAATTCCCCGTTTTCATGGAGAGCCCCTCCCGGTTTTTCTGTATTGTAAATGTTTAATACGACAGGTAATGTCGTATTAGAAAAATTTCTTAAAATTTTTTTACAGAAAATGTGAGGAACTTAGTTTCGCGACCGTTAACTTTTAATCATTCCGTTCCCGAATAGATGAGGGGAACGATCATATTGTCCCGAAACGGGCATAATATCTTTTGCGGATAGAAGCCTTCCTGTGGTGGATGCAGCCTCTGCCTATGCCGAGCGCCGCGCAGACTTCTCCCTGCACCATACCGTTGACGTAACATTCTAAGATAGCAAGTTCCAGTTCGGACAGGTTGAGAGCCTTGACGAGTGCGTCCGCTTTTTCATAGTTTTCTTCTTCTTTCTCGAAACAGTCCGCAGGATCTGCGGGAAGAGCCTTGTAATCTTCGAAGTCTATATGCTCCGTCTTTTGTGCTTTTCTTCTGTAACGCATGAGATGTAAATCTACTTCCCTGTAACATGCGGTTCTGATGGTGACGTCTTTCCCGCGTTTATCTTTGCCGCAGATCTCGTCAACACATCTTCCCATGAATTGACAGAGAAAGCAGACAGCGATCTGCGCGTAGTCATATCCGTCGGAAACGATATATCTGAGTTCGTTCATGTGATGCAAATCTTTGATGAGCCCTATATACAGTTTGTCCGCGACTTCGAGGTCGTACTTCTTGACGTTGCGGAAAGACTGCAAGGCGATCATCTCGCCCATAAGTTTTACGTTATCCGGAGAAATTACCTCCGAGAACAATTCGCCTTCGCTTTTGTACTTACCGTTTGAGAACTTAGTAACCAACAATTCCATCATGACACCTCCGAAAGAAATTTGCCTTTTTCGGGCAAGAGGCGGAGGAGCATAGGACGGTGGAAGAAAGTATGGCGCAGCAGCGTTGGGGTTCGGTTTCGTATAAGAATCACAAGCGGTATAAGAAAGACGAAAGCGAATGGATAGTAGTAAAAAATACGCATGAACCGATCATAACGCAGGAGCTTTGGGATAAAGTCCGAGAAGTGGAAAAATCCGTAGCGCAAGGCAGGAAAACGAAGCGCGGATATACGCATCCGCTGTCGGGCTTCTTATTCTGTGCAGATTGCGGCGGAAAGATGAAACTGAATTATATCAACCAAGATGGGAAATTGTATTTCAATTTCAATTGCGGCAATCATTTGAGGCTTGGAAAATCGTATTGCTTTTCGCATTTCATACGGGCAAAAGACATCGAAGCGATCGTCCTCGATGATATACAGACGATGGCACAGCGGATCGTCCTTGATGAAAAGACAATCCGCGAAGATTTTATTCGCCATAACGCCGAGCTTGCGGATCAGGCGATTAAGTCCGCAAAGAAGGGATTGCAAATCAAACGCAAACGCAAGGAAGAATTATCCCGCCTTATGCAACTTGCTTATGAGGACAGACTGAAAGGCAAAATGCCTGAAGATATCTGTATCGGCTTCATACAGAAGTATTCCGACGAGCAGAAACGACTGGAAAACGAAATCACGGAACTTGAAGAGCGATTGACTGAAACAACGAATACGATACAGAGTGCCGATGACTTTATACGAAACATCAAGAAGTATCTCGCAGCGCCGGAACTTACCCGCGAGATGTGCTACGAATTGATAGACCGAATAATAGTCGGCGGTCATCCGAAACATACAGGCAAAGAGCGCGAAATTGATATCGTCTATAAAGTCGATATTGCTTCCGTTCTGCGTCATAAACTTAAAAAATAGCGAAAAGCGTATGGGTTTGACCGACTCATACGCTTATTTTCTGCCCGTTCACGCTCTCTATCAGATAGTGTCCATAAAATTATGTCACGACAAGCACACATCTCATCGTCAAATGCACTATATGAATTGTCAAACTAAGCGCAACACTTTGAGAAATTTTGTTCGAACAAATCTTGAGGAGTTTGAAAATGCAAAACTTTTTTAGGTCTGGCGTTTAAGAGCGCCAGGTTCTTTTTTAACGTCGGGGGACTTACTTTTGACAGATTTCTGCCTTTGGGATAGAACTCTCTGGGCAGTCCGTTCAGATTTTTGTTCGTTCCTTTTTGCCATGCGCAGTAAGGGTCTGCAAAATACATATCACAGTTTAGCTCTTTCTCTATTTCTTTCCAACACGTAAACTCGCTTTCTCGGTCGCAGGTGATGGTTTTTACCGTTCCTTTCTAGAATTTGCTCAACGCGGAGATCATAGTTTTCGCCATCGTTTCACCCATTCTGTCCGGAATTTTCACCGCTATATAATACCTTGCCTTTCTTTCCGCAAGCGTGGCGAAGCATGTTTTGCTTTTCCCTTTTCCCGACACAACCGTATCTGCTTCCCAATGTCCGAATTCTTTGCGGCTATATGCACTTTTATCTCTTTTACGGATACTTTTTTCTGTCGTAAATCTTCCGCCGTTGCCTAATCTTTTCCGTGTTTTCCCTTTTCTTCGCAGGTTCTTTTGAGTAGAACGCAAATATTTCTCGTCTATCCAACGGTGAATCGTCTTGAATGACGGCAGTTTCATGTCGCATGACGTGTTCGCAATCTGTTCGGGCGACCAAGTCAGCGACAGTTTTTCATCTATGTAGTCTAATACTTCTCGTTTCTAAAATATTCCGCGGTGACGGTAACTGTTTCTTAAATTGCTTTTCTTTTGTGCCGTATACGGATAATATTTCGGGATATCCCTAAAAAAAGTACAGTTCCGCTGCAATTCCCTCGACACCGAACTTACGTTCCTACCGAGAAGTCTTGCAATTTCACGATAACTTTTTCCTTTTACATAATATTCCCGTAGACAACAGCGTTCTTCTATGCTAAAATGATGATAGTTCATACAGATCTCCCTGGAAAAATTTTGGTTTTGCATCTCTATTTTACCACAGAGTTGTATGAACTTTCTTTTTTCTCAAAGTGTTGCGCTTTATAGTATAATTCACCCATCGTAAGTTTTGTAAAATTTTATTTATAAAAAAATAAAAAAACGGGTTGTAATTTCGTTGGCACTATGTTACAATCATGTTCGGCGTAGCGCAAAACGCGATGCATCGGGAGGACGGGATGGAAAAAGAAAAATTTTTGTTCGGAGTATCGACTTCTGCAACGCAGATCGAAGGGGGTGCGTTTCAGGACGGAAAAGGCGAAACCTGCTGGGACTATTATTCGGCAAATAAATTTATCAAAAACGGGCAGACGTGTTTTACGGCTTGTGACAGTTATAACCGCCTAAAAGAGGACCTTGATCTGATCGGAGAACTGGGGGTGAATGCTTACCGTTTTTCTATCAGTTGGGCAAGGTTGCAGTCGTTGCGGACGGGAGAGATAAATCGGAAAGGGATAGATTATTATAACCGACTGATCGACGGACTGTTGGAGATAGGCGTAACGCCTTTCGTGACGTTATTCCACTGGGACATGCCGATGGAACTTTACCGTACGGGTGGCTTTGAGGATCGCAAGATCGCGGAGCGTTTTTTCGAATACGGAAAGATCGTTGCGGAAAATTTCGGCGATCGCGTGAAGTATTTTTCGGTTTTCAACGAACCGCTTTCGCTCATCGATTTTCTGTATTGCCATCCGTTGGGACAGGCTGTGAACGCATCGAACAACGGAAAGACGTTCGAATGTGTGCATAATCTGTTGCTGGCGAACGCCGCGGCGACGGAAGCGCTCCGCAAATACGGCGGGAAGCGGGTGCGCGTGGGAATGGTGAATTGTTCGCCTGTTAGGATTCCCAAAACGGCGGCGGATGAGGAAACGGCGCGGCGTGCGATGTTCGAAGCGGGGGACAGTCTGATAGAAGAAGGCGCTTTGTTCTGGGATCCGCTCGTGTTCGGCAGGCATAATCCCCGTCTCATAGAAAAATACGGGCTGGATACTTCTTGCATTCGGGAAGGGGATATGGAGCGAATTCGGTGCAAGCCCGATTTTATGGGATTAAATATTTATTGTGGAACGGTTGTGGAAACGGGGAAGGATGGGGAGATCGTGAAGAGCGCGCCGTCGTTGAACTGCAACTACGGCGACATGGGCGGCGACATCGCAGGAACGGCAGATAGCATGTATTGGGGCGTAAAGTTCATGTACGAGCGATATAAGTTGCCGATTTACGTGACGGAGAACGGCTGTTCTTTGACGGAATGGAAAGATTTGAGCGGCAAGGTCGAAGACCCGATGCGCGCGGATTACATACGTCGGTATTTCGCCTCCCTGATGAAGGCGAAGAAAGAAGTTCCCGTGATGGGATATTTTGTGTGGACGCTGATGGACAACTTCGAATGGTCGAGCGGTTTTACACGCCGTTTCGGGTTGGTATATGTCGATTTTGAAACGTTAAAACGTACAAAAAAGAGTTCGTTTTACGCATATCGGGATTTGATAAAAGATAATCTGAAAAATATGTAAACCTTAAGAAAGAACGGAAAATGCGCGGATTGGTCGATCCGCGCATTTTCGTTCGTATGAACAATGCTGGTATTAAGAAAAAATTTGCATTGGAGCCGTAGTTCTTCCCGCGACGGTCAGTGTTTGTTGAAAAAACACTTATAATATTTATTGCGGTAATTGCTCGGTGTGGTATTCGTGTGATATTTAAAAAATTTTATGAAACTGTTGTCGTCCTCAAAGCCGCATTGTTGCGCGATCTCTACAATGGAATAATTAGTCGAGGAGAGGAGCGACTTGATACGGTTAAGTTTCAGTTTAACGATCCCGCTTTTTAAGGAGTACCCGAATTCCCTTTTATAAAGGCGCGCGAGGTGATCGGAAGAATATCCGTATTGCGCTACGAGGTCATCGATGGTGACGTCGGTGCCGTCGTCGACGCGGATACGGATGTATTCCTGCATTTCATAGGCAAATTTGTTTTTAAACTTCTGAATCTGGTTCAGGTCCAGAAGAAACTTCCCCAACGCAAGTTCCGCCGCGGGCAGATTGTCGTTATGAAACAGATGCATCATCTCTTTAAAAACGTGCGTGAAGTTGTTCAAGGAACAGATTTTCGGGATTTTGAAGTAAGAAACGTCGTTTGTATAGAAATGAAGCCAGTAAAACGAGGTGGACTTTGTACTTTCCTTATAGCCGAAATGCGTTTCGTGAGGCTGCAGATAGATCATATCGCCTTTTTGCAGAGTGTAGGCGGAATTCGCTTCCTGCATGTAGATCGTCCCTTCGGTGACGAGGATCAGTTCATGGGTTTCGATGTTGGCTTGCGGATGTTCCCATTTTTCGTCGGTATCGAAGTATCCGATGTAGTCAAAAGTCAGCGTTACGCCGTTTATGGAAATCATGTCGAAAAATATCACCTATATTCGTTTTTTTGCATTGAATTTGCAATTCTATTTTATTATAATAATGACGATAAGTCAAGAAGGCTACAAAAAATTAAAATTATTTTTTTACATTAAAAAGGATATTTTGTATGATTAAGACGGGAAAAAACGTTAAAAAAACATTAAATTGGACTCTGAACCGCAAAATATTCGTCGTTTGCACGGTTATGGTTCCGATCCTTCATTTTTTTGTTTTTTATCTTTATTTGAATTTGAACAGTTTTTTGCTGGCTTTTCAAATGCCGAAAACTTACACCTGGACGCTTTCGAATTTTGCGGAGTTCTGGGATAAACTCACCTCTCCGAACGGCGAAATCCTCATTGCCTGCAAAAACACCGCGAAATATTTTCTGTTGAATATCGTAATGCTTTTCGCAAATCTGGTCGTGGCATATTTTTTATATAAAAAAATCTGGTGCGCAAAGATCTTTCGCGTGATCTTTTATCTGCCGGGGATCATTTCCAGTGTGGCTATGAGCACTGTGTTCATGGAATTCATCAAGCCGCAGGGTCCTTTGGGCGAAATACTGAGGCTATTCGGCGTGACTATGAGGGATGAAGGCCTTTTGGCAAATCCTGAGACCGCGACCGACACGATTATGGCCTATTGTGTTTGGACGGGATTTTCGGGAACGATGTTACTGTTTTCCTCTTCTTTGGCGCGCATCCCGAGCGAAGTGATAGAAGCTTCCAGGCTGGACGGTTGCGGGGTATTCCGCGAACTGGTTAGCATCATTTTGCCGCTGATCGTGCCGATGTTCACGACGTTGCTCATTACGACGATCGCGGGCATCTTCAACGCGGGAGGACCGGTACTGCTTTTCACGATGGGAAAATTTGATACGACGACCATCCCGTTTTGGATATTTCAGCAGGTATACGGCTCGGGAAGTTACGGCGGATCGGGATTCTACGGTCTGGTGTCTGCGGCGGGATTGTGTTTTACGGCTGTCGCCGTACCGTTGGTGATGATCACCAGAAAACTGATGGAAAAGATTCCCGCCGTGGAATATTGAGGTACGGTCGTATGAATAAACATGTGAAAAAAAGATCGATAACAAACCGTACAACCAGTGAAAAAATTTTGTTTGCGATTATTTTCGTTCTCTTTGCGGTTTACGCGATTTCCCTAATCTATCCGTTTATCTGGCTGTTTATGAGTTCGCTGAAAGATTATACGGATTACGCGCTCGATATGGCGCAGGGGCGACCGTTCGCCTTTCCGCAGGAAGTCGTATGGCAGAATTATGCCGACGCTTTTGCGAAAATGGAAATAAAGGAAACCACGTTCCCTCTCATGTTCCTCAACAGTGTATGGATTTCCGGCGTGGGGCTGTGCGTTTCCCTGTCGGTCACGGCAATATTTTCCTATACGGTTTCTAGGTTCAGATTCAGGGGAAACTCGGTGATCTATGCGGGCGTGATTTTTCAGATGGTCGTTCCCATCGTCGGAAACAGCGGCGGCGCTTTCAAGCTGATGTACGATCTGGGATTGTACGATTCTCCGCTGTACGTTGTAGTCATCAATCTGGGCGTTTCAGGGTTCAATTTTCTTATTTTTTACGGATTTTTCAAAAACATTTCCGCAGACTATGCAAATGCGGTTTATATCGACGGCGGAGGCGAGTGGATGGCATATTTTAAGGTGATCTTTCCGCAGTCGATGCCCGTGGTGATCGCGCTGGGAATCATGGGGTTGATCGGGATGTGGAACGATTACATGACTCCGCTTTTGTATCTGCCGTCGTTCCCGACGATCGCGTCGGGTATGTATCTCGTTCGCGAATCGATGATCAGGACGGGAAAGGACCCGATCTATTTTGCGGCGGTGGTGTTGTCGGTAATTCCCGTACTCGTTTTGTTTATTTGTTTTTCCGATACGATCATGAAGAATATGTCTATCGGCGGATTGAAAGGTTAATTAGGAGGAAATATGAAAAAGTTTACGAAATTTGCTGTTTTGGCGATGGCATTGTTTTTTGTTTTTGTAAGTGTAGGGTGTAAACGCGGTTCGCTGGAAGGGGAAAACGTGCTGGAAGTGTACGTTTGGAATGCTGGTTACGGTGCCGAATGGATGGAAGAACTGCTTGCGGAGTTTGAGACGCTCGATTGGGTGAAAGAAAAATATCCCGACCTACAAACGGAATTCAATACGAACGACGAACAGACATACGCTGCGGGACTGATTCCCGCGGAAGGAAGAAATACCGTCGATCTGTTTTTCGCGTCGGATCTGAGATATTTTGCGGGAACGGAGTACGTGATCGATCTGACGGACGTGCTGTATAATTCGGAGGTGCCGGGGGAAGGCGTTTTGTATAAAGACAAGATGATTCCCGCGATGTATCAGGCGCTTGCATATTATCCGGATCCCTTTTCGCAAGAGTTCAGACATTACACGACGTCTTACAGTAACGGAATGATCGGTCTTTGTTATAATCAAACGCTGTTCGAAGGACTGGGACTGAAAGTGCCGAACACCACGGAAGAACTGTTTGCACTCTGCGAAAAGATTAAGAACATGGAAGGACAAAACTTCCTGTATCCGAAAACGGAAGCCATCATCGCGTCGAAGGTCAGTTACATCGACCGCTTGTTTCCCGTTTGGTGGGCGCAGTACGAAGGTTCGGACGGATACCGCGATTTTTATCACGGCATCGACGAGGAGGGCATCGCGAATTCCGTCAACGTATTCGATCAGCAGGGGCTGATAGAATCCGCTGAGGTGTATGACCGACTGTTCAGCGAAAGCAGTGGATATTTCGACCGTAGTTCGATGACCTATGAATTCATGGCAGGACAATCGCGGTTGCTGACGGGAGAAGGTCTGATCATGTGCAACGGCGAATGGTTTTCGTATGAAATGCACGATCTGGCGCAAGGATTTATCGAAAAGGGATACGATTATACGATCGGTATGATGCGTCCACCCGTAGTGAGTTCCATTATTGATCAGACGCCGACGATCAAAAACGATGCCGCTCTGTCCGCAGTGATCGACGATATCGATGCGGGAAAGACTTCGCCGACGGACACTTCCGTTTCACAGAAAGATTTCGACCGCGTGAAGCAGGCGCGCAACATCATTGCCGCGCCGGACGCTATCAATGCGACGGGAGCCATTCCGTCCTATGCGTTGGGAAAAGAGATCGCCGTGGATTTTTTGCGGTTCATGGCGACAGACCGCGCGAATGAGATTTACGCCATGAATACGGGCGGAGGACTGTTGCCGTTCGAGTTTGAACTGAAAACGAACGCTCCCGATACCTATAATCGACTGATGAGCGAAAGTAAAAACACGTTTATGATACAGAGTCAGGTTTCCGATTATCTGCATGCAGACGGGACGGATCTGTTGTATTACGGCAATGCGCCGTTGGCGACCTACGGTCTGACGCCGTTGCTGGCAAAATACGCGGCGATCGATCAGGCGTTTATGTCTGACGATTCTCTGACAGCAGAAAAAGTGATCGGCGATACGAAGGCGTATTGGACGGACAATAACAATAAAGCTTGGCAAAATCTTTTGATGAAAGCGGGATTGAACTGATGGGCGCGATTAAAATTCATGCAGGGACGATGTCCGTAAAGCCTTGTCTGGACGCGGACTTACGGGGCGAGCAAACGCCGGTTCTTTCGGTATTGTCAGTCAGGAACGCATGGGAATGTGGGCAGATCGTACTTTCCTCGGAAGATGGGAAAAGACGCGAATATTTTGTGGAAACATCCGATCTTCGTTCCGAAAGCGGGGAAGTTTTTTCGGCGGGAAATATAACCGTATATATCGAAAAGCCGATTTTCGTGGATAAAAACTGGCAGAAAAACGGATATATCCCGGGCAATTATCCCGACGCGCTTTTGCCTTACGATGCGGCGGTATGTCACGGCGAAAACACAGTCGGAAAGCAGAATGCCGGTATTGTGGCGGAAATTCGCGTGCCTAAAGAAGCCCGTGCGGGCAAATATACGGGGCAAATCTTGATCAAAGCGGATGAAGACTATTCGGTGGAAGTGCGGTTGGAGATTTCGGATATTGTTTTGCCGGACGGGACGGGCGTGAGAACGCTGTTTCATACGAATGCACAGCACATGGAAAAGTTTGAAACGGGCGATCCGGATGCCGTTTACGATGCATATTTGCATTATCTTCAGAAGCATTATATATCGCAGACGGAGATCTTGAGAAAGTACGAAAACAGCGAAGCGGGCATAGAAGCCTTTTGTGAGAAAGCGGAGGCGAGCGTGAGGGAAGGGTCCTCGACGATCGGCATCGTATCGTTTGAAACTTTCGAAAACGGCGTGAAATATTTCGACGCGCAATATTTTGAAAACGCGCTATACGCGTTGGCGAAAAGGAGTCTTTCGTGCGGGATCAATCTCGTCGCGCATACCGTGTTTTACGACTGGATAATCGACGAACCGTTCTGCGGTACCTTTCCCGCCGGGCAGATCTCGGGATCCGTTTCTCGATTTCTGAAAGCCGTCGACAACGTACTTGAAAAATGTGCGCGCAATAAAGATTTTTCATGCAATTACGGAAAAGGGATCGTTGCTTCTGTATCCGCGCTTCCGCATATTATCACCGACTATCTGATAAAACCTTACGGCAGACGCGCAAAGCAATTCGACGCTGAGGGAAAGCCGTATGAATACAGACTTTCCGAAGTAACGTTATGCCCGAAATACGACGGTTACGACGAAGATTCGCTTCGGCGTCCGTATAAAGAGTGCCAGGACGTGTGGTGGTACGGCTGCAATACGCCGAACGCACCTTATCCCGGCTACCATATAGACGATGCGGGATTCAGTCCGCGCGTCATATCATGGATGATGGCGCAGTACGGCGTGCGAGGAAACCTCTATTGGGTGACCAACTACGCAAACGAAGTCAATACGACGGGAAAGCCGTTGTTTGTGGATGATCCTTATGACACGGCGCACCGCGGGTTCGGCGCAAACGGAGAGGGTGTGATCATCTATCCCGGTACACCGTACGGTATATTTGGACCGGTCGGCAGTTATCGTCTCAAGCAGATTAGAGAGGGGCATCGCGATTACGACATGTTGCGCCTCTTGTATGAAGAATATGCGTCGCACGGCGTATCGGCGGAAGGCATCCTCGGACGGCTGACGGCGTGTCTGTACGACGGGGCGAAGATCGATTCGTTTTCGTATTCCTTCGACCGTGTGCGGGAAAGTGCGATACGATTGTTTGAGATGGCAAGAAGCGACGCGCGATTGACTGTGGAAACTTATCCGGAAAAAGACGGCGTAACTTACGTTGTCCGTGCGGATGGGGGAACACGCGTTTTTTGCGACGGGGAAGAAGTCCCGGAAACGGGAGAAAGGTATACGTTCAAACGGGCGTATGCGCGGGGAAAATGGCTGAGGCTTTCTGCGGTAAACGGCGGATGCGTCCGTGACGCGGAGATCTTCAACGGCAGAGGATTGAAAGTCATCCTGCACGAAACGCTGTACGAAAAAAAAGCAGTGACCGACGCGAAGGAATTATATTTGGAAGAGGACGATATCCGCAGAGAGATTAAGGTAAAACCGAGCGACGAAACTTCTTTGAAGATCGATCTCGGCGAAATCGTAAGCGAAACGGACGGGTTGGCGTTGGAGATCCGCAGTTGTAAAATGAACGGTTGTACGATTTATGCGCGCGGAAAAACGATCGCGCAACACACGCTGAAAGACGGCTGGAACAGGATTTGCTGCGATCCTTCGCGTGCGGGCGGATCTTTCGCGCAACTGGAGATCCGTTTCGAAGACAAGGTGGAAACGGGAATCGGCGAGATTTATCTCGACAGATAAAAGGAGAAACGAGATTGAAAAAGGATATTTTATATAAACGCGCGGCAATAGTGCTTGCGGCTTTTATTTTAGGATTGAGCGGCTGTGTGAACGAAAAGTCGACGGAGCAATACACGGAGCAGGATTTTACGGTATGGAGTGCACCTGCCACAAGCAAGATATTGTCCGATAAAGAAGAGAGCATATATGCCGACATCGCAACAGACACAATAGAGTTATATGCGGCGAGGAACGAATACGAGACGGGACAGATCATTGTCAGCGCGGAAAAAGAGTTGTATTTTACGGTGGAACTGAGTGACCTGGTAAACAAAGAAAACAATACGGTGATCGGAAAGGAAAATTTTTCCGTATATATCCAGAAATATGTTTTTCTCACGCGCAACTATCACGGAAACGGCGCGCCGACTGGTGAATATCCCGATGCGATCGTACCGCAGAGCAACGCAGTGACGTACGGTTTGAACAAGGTCGGAAAAAATAAAAACGGCGGCGCATGGCTGGAGTTTTTTATTCCCGAGGATGCGGTTCAGGGACTGTACGGAGGGACGGCTACGGTGAAAGTCGGGAATATGTCGAAGACCGTCGGCGTTTCGCTCAGAGTGTACGACGTTTTGCTTCCCGACGAAACGACGTCGAAGAGTTGGTTTACCGTCAACGAACATTTGAGAAAGGAATTCGAACTGGACTCTTCGGCGGAGATGCAGGATAAATATGCGGATTTTTTCTTAAAGCATCGTTTAAACGCCGATTTTTCGTTTGTGACGGAGGACGGCGATTATACGAACTTCGCGGAAAAAGCATTGGAATATGATAGAAAAGGCAACAGGACGATCGCCGTACAAGGAGGGATGACGATGTTGAACGGATACGGGTGTTTCAATCCCGAAACTGTTACGAAAAGCCTGGAAGCGCTTGCGGTGACGGGGCTGGAAAACGGCGTTGATCTCAACGAAAAAGCGGTACTTTACGACTGGCCGATAGACGAGCCTTTTTACGTGACATATACGGGGGCGCATATCCAGCACAATATCGATTTGTTCGACAGCGTGATCGGAGAACTCGCGACAAGACTTTCGGAAGATCCGCGTTTCGATACGGAACTCGGTGCAAAGATCATCGAGAGCATCAGGAAGACGCCTCACATCATCACCGATTATTACGGAAACGAATTCCGCATGACCGAACCGATGAAGAACGAAGACGGAACGCTGTTTACCTATGAAGGGAAAAACGTATGCCTGGCACCGAAGTTCGACGATTACAACACGGAAGAACAGCGCGCGCAGTACGACTTGATCGCGGGAAGCGAAAAATGGTGGTACGGTTGCAATACGCCGAATGCGCCCTATCCTTCGTATCATATCGATGATACTCTCGTAAGCGCAAATTCGATCGGCTGGATGATGGCGCAGTACGGAGTGACGGGAAATTTATATTGGTGTACGAATTATTATATGTTGAATAACGTCAACGCGGAGGATCCTTATGCATCGATCGATTCCGGATCCGGGGCAAACGGGGACGGACTTTTGATCTATCCCGGTAAACCGTACGGCGTCGACGGTCCTGTTTCTTCGCTGCGCATGTCGGCGATCTTGGACGGAAATGAAGATTATGAACTGATACGGTTATTGAAAGACTGCTACGAAAAAGCGGGATGCGACGCGTCGTCGATTATCGGATTTTTTACTGATTCAGTTTATCAGGGTACGGAGATGATTGGCGAAGCAAGTGCCTTCGAAAGCGCGCGGAAAACGTTGCTGGAATTGCTGGAAGCGGCGTTGTCGCCGTCGAAACTGATGATCTCGTCCGTGACGACTGAGATCGACGAGGACGGTATGAACCGCTATTCGTTCACCGTTCGGGCGGAGAGCGGCAGCGAAGTGACGCTGAACGGCGAAAAATACGAATCCTTCGATGGTACGGCAAGCGTGAATTGTATGATGGATAAAGAGGAAAACTATTTCGAAGCGAAAGCCGTTTCGGACGGAGTGACTTCTGAGATCAGGCTATATTTGGGCAAAAAACAGATCAGCCTTGCCGCAGAGAGTTTCACGGAAGAGGATTTCGGCGGAAATTACGAGAATGTAACGCTGATCGACGGCGCGTGGAGGTTCACTTTCAAGGAAGGGGAAGACAGCCGACTGTCGCTTCTGCACGAAAGCATATCGGAGATCGATGCGGATACGGAGTCGTATAAGATTGATTTGAAGTATCTCGGGACAACCGACGCGGCATATCAGGTGTATGTCACATATACGGGGTTCGGCAAAGTGCAGTTGCTGAGCGGAATACTTTCCGCAGGGGAGAACACGATCGATCTGGATATGTTCCCGACGGTCAACTGGTCGAATAAAGGAAAGGTCACCGAGATCGAGATCAAGATCGCGGGGAGCAGTCCTGTAGAGATCCTCAAAGTGATCGCGTGAGGTGGATATGAAAAGAATCGCTGTATTATTGATGAGCGTCGTCTGCTGTTTTGTCTTTTTCGCTTCCTGTGCGGAAAAGAAGGAGGAAGGCGGCGCGGAAATAAAGGCATATTCGTTTGAAAACTCACTGGAATCGGTGAAAATGAACGAGTATTTCGGTATCATTTCGCTTAATACCGACGAGCAATATGTTTCGGACGGAAAATGTTCTTTAAAATTGCGTCCCATGGGCTCAAGTTCCGTAAAGCCGCTGATGTTTTTGTCATTCAGCGGAAAAGAATATTCCAACTTGGCCAAAGTATCGGCGTTTTCACTGGACTTTTATACGGACCGTGCGCTTTCCGTAGAGCTGGGCGTGTATTTTTCCGCTAAAGCGGAACTGAGGAACGAGGCGCAGAATTTTGCGCTGAAGGCGGGTTGGAATACGGTGGAATTTTCCGTGGAACATTCGCTGATCGCCATTCAGTACGATTTGGCGGAGTGCGAAGGATTATACGTCATGTTCGGCGAAGTCAGTACGGCGGAGAACGCACCGTCGGTTTATCTTGACAATATCGTCGTAAAAATGCTGGAAAGTCCCGCTACGGTAGAACAGCAGATCCGTCTGAAAAATACCGAAAACGTCTTTGAGGTCGCAGATTTCGAATATGCGTACCAGAAGTTGCTGGTTTCGCCCTACTCTGCGGACAACTCTGCGCCGTTGCCTGTTCTGGAAGTCGTGGAAGCGGCGGATTACGGTCTGACGGCGCCTTCGGGGAAAAACGTATTGAGGATCGAGAATTATCCCACTACGGTGAACAGTTCCACGTGGATGCAGATATTCTTTTCGCAGCAGTGGCTGGAAGTGTTCGATCCCTTGCGGTTTAAAGTGCTTTCCGATTATGAACTGAAGTTCGATATTTATCAGAGCAAGGACATCAAACTTCTCTTTGAATTGAATTTTTACGGCGGAAAAGTGATGGATTGGGGAGGCGTTTATACACAAAAAGGAGAATGGGTGGAGTATTCCGCTTCTTTGGAAACGTTCCCGAACTTCTTCACGAAACCGGAAAAATTCGGATTTTCGTGGGTGAACTTCACGGGGACGGAGTCGGGAGAGTTTTTCCTGGACAATATAAGGATCGAAAAGGTCGATTGACGGAGGAAAAATGAAAACATACACACGTAATATTCTGATGATTGTGCTCTGTGTTTGCGCCGCGGTCTGTTTCGCGTTTGCAGGGTGTAAGAAAGCGGGATCAGACATAACGATTCTCGACTGGGAAGACGAACAGATCACCGTTATTTTGGATACGGCGTACGAAGTCCCCGTAAAAACGGCAAGGGACGCCGATGGGAACGAGTACGAAGTGAGCATACGCGTAGAACGCATATCGGACGGAAAGAGCGTCACCCTGATTTACGGTGCGTTTGACGTCGTCGATGTGCTGGGATATAAAATTCATTATACGGCACACGTGCTGGAGAGCGAAGCGATCAAGACCGTCACCATGGCGGTCAAAGACGAAGGCAGACCTGTAATCCTCACGGACGGAAACAATATTGCGGAAGTCGGCGTGAAGTATATGTACCCGTCGATCACCGTTTTGGACGATTCGGGGAAAGATCTTACGCCCGTAAAAGAAGTATATTTTTGCGGAGAGGAAACAGAACTCGTCGAGAGCACGGAAGATGGTTTTGTACCCGATGCGTGCGGATTATACGAATTGCGTATCACTGCCGAGGACGAATCCGGCAATCGCGCCGAAGCGACATTTTTCGTCTTTGCTCGTGAGCCGAAAGCGACGACGGAGATCGACGCCTGTGAGGATGCCGGCGTTTCCTATACCATGCGTGCGGTCAGCGGAAGCGAAGAATCGACGGTCTCGTTTGTAAAGTTCAGCCGTTTGAGCGATTCGGAAGGTTCGGCGTTTTTCCAGGCGGGGAACGGCAACGCTACGGGATTATATCTCGAACCGCGCAACATGGGGAATGTCGTGGAAGATCTCGGGAACGACGCATATATTTCCGCATGGATCTATATCTCGTCCTCGCAAGACGACACGGCCGAGGTTACCTACGGCAGTCATACGGAAACGGTCGCGGCCAACGAATGGACGGAAATTTGCATTTTGCGCGAATACGTCGGCACATACAGAGTATTTCTGGCGCGGTTGGACAGCGGTTCCGTACCCCTGTTTGACGTCAAGAGCGCATCCGGTGATTTTTGCGTATTCGTCGATGATATATTTGCGGTAACGAGATCCGACCTTGCGCTTACCGGTCTCGAGGCGAGTTACGTCGGCGGAGCGGAGATCCGTTTCGGAATACAGGGCGAAAACGCGAAAGTGAGCGTTTATAGCGGCGGAAAAGTCAGCGCCGTCGAAAACGGGTCGTTTACGGCGGAGGTTTCCGGCGTATATTTGCTGAGCGTATATTCCGAAGACAGGTCGGAGTCCGTAAAGTCCTATCGAATCGTCGCGGAGGGGATTTCGTGCGGATTTGAGGGGGATCTTTGGTTTAAGAAAGGCAGTGAGGCTGCTGTTCCCGACGTCGTCGTGAAGGACGGCGAAACGGTGGTGGACGGGGTTTCGAAAGTTTATGTCGTGGATCTGTTCACGGGGGAAAGCGTCGAAGCGGGCGAAACGTTGCTATGCGAAAACGATGCGTTTGCTCTGTATGCGGAGAGCGCCTATAACGGAGAAAAAACTGCCGCATTCGGAATATTTGCAACGAAACGTTATGATTACGGGACGTGGTGTTCCTTCGATACCAATGCTTCGCAAGGAGCATGGTGTTGGGATGGCGCGAGCGTCAGATGGGCGGAAGAATTCGACGGAGCGCAGGGCGTACTGGTTTTGGAATCGACAACGCCCGGCGAAAAGTATTACAGCAACCATACTCTGTGGCGCGCGGCATTTCCGAAAGTATATTACGAGCAGTTCGATAAGATCGTATTCCGCTTGAAGGCAAACAAGCCCGGCGTGAATCTGAGTTTCATGCCTGAGGGCGGGAAGACGGCATACCTGCCGTTGGCGCAGAATATTTCCACTGAATGGACGGAATATTCCGCGGATATTTCGAATCTCTTGGAAGAATACGATGCATATAACGATAACCATCTGTTTTACTCTTGGTGCGGGGAAGGCGATTACATTATTTATATAGACAGTATAACTGCGGTAAAGACCGATCCGGCTGATTTGCCGCCCGAGGGAACGTGGTATCTGTTT
>UQZE01000002.1 GCA_900545325.1 uncultured Eubacteriales bacterium | reverse complement strand
GTGCTCTTCCGATCTACCCCGTTACCTCGATTGTGAATTCGTATTCTTCGTCATACCACTTTTTCATGGCCCGCCCCTTTTTTATTTCAGTATATTATAAGCTGTGCCGACAAGTCAAGCGTTCGTCGCCGTTTCGCTTTCGGACAGAGCCTGCCGTCGGAAAATAATTCAAAAATAGTGGGAAAATTTGTTATTTAAAAAGAAATTTTGATATAATTTACCCTTTTGCTGTGTTAAGATAAAGGCACTTGAACGGAGGTAACTATGTCGCAGGATCAGATCAGAGCTAAGATAGCGCAAATGACTTTGGAAGAAAAAGCAAGCCTATGCTCGGGCGCCGACGTCTGGCATCTCAAGAGCGTGGAGCGCCTCGGCATACGGGGAAAAATGGTTTCCGACGGGCCGCACGGCCTGCGCACGCAGCGGGCGGAGAGCGACCATCTCGGCATCAACGGCAGCATAAAGGCGGTGTGTTTCCCCGCGGCCTGCGCCACGGCGGCGTCGTTCGACAGAGAACTCCTTTACGGGCTTGGCGATACTCTCGGCAGGGAATGTCTGGCGGAGGGCGTTTCCGTCCTGCTGGGGCCCGCCATCAATATAAAGAGAACGCCTCTGTGCGGGCGCAATTTCGAATATTTTTCGGAGGACCCGTACCTGAGCGGCGAACTCGCGGCGGAATACGTCAAGGGCGTACAGAAGAACGGCGTAGGCGTGAGCGTGAAACATTTTGCCGCGAACAATCAGGAAACCGACCGCATGGTCGTTTCCGCGGATCTGGACGAAAGGTCGTTCAGAGAAATATACCTTTCGGCGTTTGAAAAGACGGTAAAGGACGCAAAACCGTTCACCGTAATGTGTTCTTATAATAAGATCAACGGCGAATACGCTTCGCAGAACAAGCGGCTTTTAACCGACATACTGCGGAAAGAATGGGGGTTCGACGGTTACGTGGTCAGCGACTGGGGCGCGGTGGTCGACCGCGTGAAGGCGCTCGCGGCGGGGCTCGATTTGGAAATGCCCGGCGGCGATTTCTCCACCGATAAAGAGATCGAAGAGGCGGTAAAGAGCGGCGCGCTCGAAGAAAGCGTGCTCGACGAGGCCGTGTACAGGATACTGCGCGTTTCGGAAAAATGCCTTGCGGAGGAAAAAGACGCGGCGGGCATGGACTTGGAAGAGGGGCACGAAAGCGCGGTAAAAATAGCGAGGGAATGTATCGTCCTGCTGAAAAACCGGGAAAACATTCTGCCGCTCGGCAGCGGAAAAAAGGCTGCGTTTATCGGCGAATTCGCCAAGGCGCCGCGTTATCAGGGCGGAGGAAGTTCGCATATCAACGCGTATAAACGCACGTCGGCGTTCGACTGCGCGGCGGAATACGGAAACGTCGTTTACGAACGCGGTTATAGCCTGACGGACGAAAGCAAAAACGAAACCCTTCTCGCAAGCGCGGTGCGGGCGGCGAAGGAAAGCGACGTTGCGGTGCTCTTTATAGGGCTACCCGATTCCTACGAATCGGAGGGATACGACAGAGATCATCTGCGGCTGCCGCAAAGCCACGACAGGCTGGTGGAGGAAGTCGCCGCGGCGCAGCCGAACACCGTTGTCGTACTGCATAACGGTTCCCCCGTCGAAATGCCTTGGATCGACAAGGTCAAAGGCGTTTTGGAAGTATATCTCGGCGGCGAGGGCATAGGGGAGGCGACGGCGGACGTCCTCTTCGGAAAGGCGAACCCGTGCGGCAAACTTCCCGAAACGTTCCCGCTCAAACTGTCGGACAATCCCTCTTATCTGAATTTTCCGGGCGATCACCGCAGGTGCAGATATGCCGAGGGCGTTTACGTGGGGTACAGGTATTACGATAAAAAGGAAATGCCCGTTCTGTTTCCGTTCGGGCACGGACTCAGCTATACGGAGTTCGCGTACGGCGGCCTCGAAGTGCGGAGGGCGGAAAACGGCGCGGTCAAAGTCGGCGTTAAGGTGAAGAATATCGGAAAGGCGTTCGGCAAGGAGGTCGTGCAGATCTACGTCGGGCACCGCGGAAAGATATCCTCGCCCGTCCGCCAGCTCAAGGGATTTGAAAAAATCGCGCTCGCGCCGGGAGAGGAAAAGACGGCGGAGTTTACGCTGGACAGACGCGCTTTCGCCTATTACGACGAGGAAATCCGCGGTTGGACGGTGGAGGGCGGCGAATACGAGATCTCGGCGGGCAGCTCTTCGCGGGATCTGCGGCTGACGTGCGGGATAACGCTCGCGGCGGATGCCGCGGGAAAGAAGGTAACGCTGGATACCACGCTCGGGGAACTCTACGAAAATCCCGCGACGCGTCCCTTCGTGGAAGACCGCATAAACGCGCTCATCAAAAAGAGCGGCGATAAAAACGGTTCGGTTTTGGGGATAGCCCCCGAAAAAGAAACGCTCGTTAAACTTGTTTCGGGCGTGCCTTTAAGAGGCATCATATCAATCATGAAAATTTCCCGCGCGCAAATGGCGGCGATCATAGACAAACTCAACGGCGCTACGGGTAAATAAAAGGAGGAAACAAAGATGAAAAGAAAACTTATCAGCATTGTCATGTGCGTACTGCTGGCGTTCGGTGTCGTCGCTACGGCGAGCGCGTGCAAGAAAGCGGAAGATCCTAATACCATAAAGATTTTCCTGCCTTTCGAAGTCGTCAGCGGATACACAAGCTACAACGAGCTCAGCGTTTATCAGGAACTTGAAAGACGCACGGGCGTCAAAGTCGAATATACGCACGGCGTGTATAACGACATTCAGCAGATGTGGACGGGCGACTATCAAAATTACGACGTAATGTTCATAAGCGACGTGCAGGTCGGTGCCGGATATCCGGGCGGCATAGAAAAGGGCATTGCCGACGGCGTGATCTGGGATCTGACCGAATATATCGAAAAATATGCGCCCGATTATCTCAAAACGATCGACGAAAGTTACGATTCCGTCAAGAAATTCACCAAAACGGACAGCGGAAAAATGGCGGGAATCTACAACATTCCCATTTCCGAACAGGGACCTTGGTACGGGTTCGTCGTGCGCGAGGACTGGCTCAGACTTTACGAAGAGGCGACGGGCGTCATAGAAAAAGGCGGCGAGTTGAAGGACCTCGTTACTTACGACGACTGGGAAAAATTCCTGACGTACGTCAAGGATAATATCCACGGCGGGAAAAAGGCGCCTCTCTTCCTGTATTACACGGGTACGGACATGGTCGGCACGCTGAATGCGGGCTATCAGGTTTCGAGCGGGTTGTATCTGAAAAACGGCAATACCGTGACGTACGGCGCCACGCAGCCCGAATATAAGCAGTATCTCGATAAAATGCGCGACTGGTATCAAAAAGGATTGATCGACGCGAACTTTTATACAAACAACGAAGGAACGGAATCGCAGATGCCGCAGATGCCCGCGATGGATAACTTCGCCTACGACCAGGCGGCCTTGCAGGAAGCTCTGGGCAAGGGCGACATGGCTGCCGCCATGCAGATTATGGCTAATGCGACCTACAATCCCGCGCAATACGCGGCGTTCCCCATGATCTACACGTATATCCACACCTACGAAGACCTTATGAAGAATTACGAAACGTTCTATCAGGCGCAGGGGAAGGAAGTGTATAATCTCCGTCCCGTCGCCGCGCCCAAACTGAACGCTTCGGACGAACTGCACATCCGTTATACCGAAAAATCTTCGGCATACGCCGTAGTGACGAACCGCGTCAAGACGGAAGAAAAGGTAAAGGCGATCGTGGAATGGTTCAACTATCTCTTTACGGATAAGGGCAGCCTTCTGATGAACTACGGGATCGAAAACGATACCTTTACGATGGTGGACGGCAAGCCTCAATTCACGGAAAAAATCACCGCGAACAAGGAAGGTCAGCAAGGGCTCAGCTTTTCGGACGCGATCAATAAATACTGCTCGTTGAATTTCGCATTCAAATATGACTGGGAAAGAGAATTGCAGGTTGTGAACGAAGAAGAAAAGAGCGCGATGACGGAAGTTTGGAATTGCGACAATTCCTACGTCATGCCGACCGTTACGCTTACCGAAGCGGAAGGCAGGGTGGCCGAGGCGTACGAACTGAACATCAACAAGTTTAAGGACGAATTTACGGTGAATTATATAATCAGTAAAAATGCGCCGTCTTTTGAAGATTTCGTCAGCACGCTCAAAAATACTTATAAAGTGGACGAACTCGTGAAAGTTTACGCCGCGGCATATCAAAGATATATCGCGAGATAAATTGAATTGAAAGGCAGAAATGAAAAAGAACAAAATTTTTGCGTCGGACGGAGCAGGTGCTCCGTCCGGCACCTTGCGTCAAGGTGCCGGAATACGGTTGAAAACCGATTTGCGGCGGAATTACCCGCTGTACATAATGATATTGCCCGTCGTGGTGTTTTTTATCGCGTTTTCTTATTTTCCGATGGTGGGGCTCGTCGTCGCGTTTAAGGATTACAGCACGATAAAGGGAATATTCGGCAGTCCATGGGCTACGAATTTAGAGGGCGTCAGGGACGCGCTGTATCATTTTAAAACGTTTTTTGCCGACCCCTATTTCGGGCGGCTGCTGCGCAATACTTTGATGTTCAGCCTGATGGATATCGTATTCGTCTTTCCCGCGCCGATCATACTCGCTTTGTTTTTACATTCAATCCACAACAAAGCCTACCGCCGCGTTACGCAGACTATGGTCTATATGCCGTATTTCATATCGATGGTCGTCGTGTGCGGTATCGTGCGCGATTTTACGTCGGCAAACGGGCTTTTCGGCGTTTTGTTTCAAAAGCTCGGCTTGGTGGCCGACGGCGCGGGAATATTGGGCGACGCCCGTTTTTTCCGCTGGATCGTTATTTTTTCCAATGTCTGGCAGGCGACGGGTTACGGCAGCATCATCTATATCGCCGCGCTTTGCGCGATCGACACCACTCTTTACGAGGCAGCTGATATAGACGGAGCGGGCAAAGCCGCGAAACTTTTCAGAATAACGCTGCCGTCGATCATGTCTACCATCATGATCTTTTTGCTTTTGAAAATCGCCGCTATACTGAATTATAACTTTGAAAAGATACACCTGCTGTATTCTATCCCGACGTACGAGGTGGGGGATATTTTGTCGACTTACGTTTACCGTATCGGAATAGAACAGGGGCGCATCAGTTACACTACGGCGATAAGCCTGTTCAATTCCGTGGTCGGTTTCGTGCTCTTGCTCATTGCGAACGCGATATCCCGCCGTTTCGGCGACAATAATCTTTTTTAAGGAGGAAGAGAAGATGTCCGTAATCAGAAAAAGTCCGTCGGATATCATTGCGAAGATCGTGGCGATCTTAATGACGGCGTTTTTTGCGATCGTCTGCGTGCTGCCTATGTGGCACGTGCTGATGGCGTCCTTTTCCGACCCCATCCAGCTTTCGCTTTACGAAGGCTTCCTCTTTAAACCGATTAAATTTTCCACGGAAGGCTATTCCCTGCTGTTTTCTTACAGCGGTCTTTGGCGCAGTTATTTAAATACGGTGATTTATACGGTCTGCGCGACGGGGCTCGGCTTGCTGCTCGATCTGCTTGCGGCGTACGTGCTTTCGCGCAAAAACGTAATGTTCAAGCGCGCGCTGATGGTGTTTATCATCATCACCATGCTGTTCAACGGCGGCGTCATTCCGCTTTACCTCGTCGTGAGGAGTCTCGGCCTTACGAACACGATGTGGGCCATGATCATTCCCGCCTGCTGCAACGCCATGTCGATCATTATGCTGAAAAACGGCATGGAATCGGTCAACGACGCCATATGCGAGGCCGCGCAGATCGACGGCGCGGGACACGTGCGGATTCTGTGGCAGATCATGCTCCCGCTCACGACGTCCTTTATCGCCACTGTCGTTCTGTTCAACGCCATAGGGCATTGGAATTCATGGGTAAACGCCTCTATGTTTATCAGCAAATCGCATAAAGACCTTTATCCGCTGCAACTCATTATGCGCGATATACTTATCAATAACAGCGCCGAGGGCGTGCTTTCTCCCTCCGGTTATCCCATCACTTTTTACCTCGCGTCCCTGCGCGTGGTCATGGTCGTAGTGGGATCGCTGCCGCTGATAATTCTGTATCCGTTTGTTCAGAAGTTTTTTGAAAAAGGCATTATTATAGGAGGAGTGAAGGGCTGATGAAGATCGAAAGAGTTAATATCGGGGAAAACGGCGCCGTGCTCACGGCGTATATCCAGAAAAACGCGCCCGAAATCAAAAACGCGGATCGGCGCGCCGCCGTGCTCGTTCTGCCCGGCGGCGGATACGAATTCGTGTCCAATCCCGAAAACGAGCCCGTTGCGCTGGAATATTCCGCAAAGGGATTTCAGGCGTTCACGCTGGAATATTCGGTGGGGGAAAAGGGCGTTTTTCCCGCGCCGCAGCTCGAAGTAACGGCGGCGCTCGCCGCCATACGCGCCAACGCCGAGAATTGGTTTGTGGACGTTGACAAGATAGCGCTCGTCGGTTTTTCCGCGGGCGGACACCTCGCCGCCAGCGTGGGCGTTCATTGGCCTATGCTGGCGGAAAAGGCGGGGCTTGCGCCCGAAACGGCGAAGCCGAACGCCCTCGTTTTGATTTATCCCTGCATCACGGCGGAGGAATATTCCTACCCCGGCATAAAGACGGTGCACGGAAAGGGACTGGACGGCGAAACGCTGAAACTGCTCAGTCTCGAAAATTACGCAGGTCCGCACACGCCGCCCGCTTATTTATGCCACTCGGCGGAAGATACCTGCGTGCCGGTGATGAATACGCTGCTTTTCGCGGCGGCGCTGGCGAAAAACAATGTTCCTTTTGAAACGCATGTATTCAAAAACGGACCGCACGGCATCAGTCTGGCGACGCGAGCGGTAATGCCCGATATAGCGAAGATGCCGCCCGAGGCGCAGGCGTTTTTGAAGGACGAGAAAATCCTCCGACATTTGAAAAAGGCGAGGGAGGAATTCCGCGTGTGGATGGAAGAAAGCCAGAGATTTCTGTGCGACGTATTTTCGCTGTAAAACGCATGAATACCAAAGTAAAGGCAGATTATGAAAGCACTTATCGCCGTTTTATGCGCTGCGGCAGGCTTGCTGTCGATCGCCGCGGTTTTTTCGGCGGTCGTATATCGGCGGGTGTGCCCGAAGATCGCGGAAACGCTGCTGCGCAGGATTCCGCCGGAAAAGAGGGAATTTAATCCCGACGAAAAAGTTCCCCGACCGAACACAGAGGAATTTTACCGCCGCGACGAATGGTATCTTTCCGCGGCGGCGCGAGAGCGCGTGGAAATTTCGGCGGCGGACGGAACGGTTCTGCGCGGAAATATAATACGCGCCGAAACGGGCGGACGGCGCTGGGCGATCGTCATGCACGGCTATCGCATAGACGCGCGCGAGATGTCGGAATTTATCTACCGTTTTCACGTTGCGGGCTGGAACGTATTAGCGCCCGACCAGCGGGCGCACGGAGCGAGCGACGGAGAATACACCGCGTTCGGCGCGCTCGAAAAATACGACCTGCTGGGGTGGATATCCTTTATAATCAAAGGGGATCCGTCCGCGCAGATCGTGCTGTTCGGCGGTTCTATGGGCGCTGCGACCGTTCTGCTGGCCACGGGCGAACCTCTGCCCGCCAACGTGAAAGCCGCGGTCGCGGATTCGTCGTTCGTATCCGCAAAACGGCTGCTGCGCCGCGTGCTGAAGATAAAAAAAACGCCCGTTTTTCCGATCCTTCCGCTGACGTTCGGATACGTCCGCAAAAAGACGGGTATCGATTTGAACGAGGCCGACGTCGCCGCCGCGGTATCGCGCTCGGCAACGCCGACGTTGTTTCTGCACGGAGATAAGGATGCGGTGGTGCCGTTCGGCATGCTGGACGAACTCTATGCGGCCGCGGCGTGCGAAAAACGCAAAGTCGTATGTAGGGGCGCGATGCACACGCAGGCGTATACCGTGAACTGCGATATGTACTGGAAAGAAGTGCTCGGCTTTGCCGAAACGCATACCGCGAGGGCAGACGAAAACTGAAATAATAAAATAAAAAAACGCCCGCCGTAAATAACGGCGGGCGGTCGTTTTATGTCTGAATGGGGCAAATGGGGCGGCCGTTTTATGTCAGCGACCGCAGGAACGAGGTGAGGCGGGCGTATCCTTCCGCCGCAGTTTCCGTGTCCAGCTCGAACAGGTATTCGTGGTTGACGACGCCCCTGTTTTCCTTGTCGAAAAACACCTCCTCCGTTCTCACGCCTGCTTCCGCAAGGCGGCGGGCAAAGTTTTTGTTCTGCGCTTCGAAGGAAAAGGTGTTCCCGTCCGTAATGAACGCGGGGGGAAAGTCCGACGTAACGAACGCGGATATGTCGGAAAGCGCTTTTCCGCGCTTTTTACGCCGCGGCGCAAAGCCGAAATAACCGTTGAAAAAAGTATCCGCAAGCAGTTTCAGCTTAAAGTTTGCGGGCGGCAGCATCGTGGCTATATCGAGGGGCGCGCAGCAGAGGATCGCGCCTTTCACGCGGACGGGTGCCGTCTTTACGCCGAGTTCTGCGGCGTAAGCAGGGTTTGTGTGCGCCGCCGCATACTGCGCGCAGTAATGCCCGCCCGCGGAATCCCCGCCGACGATCACGCGGTCGAGATCGAGCCGGGGATAGTCCTTTTTCAACGCGGTCAGAAAGTTTACCGCCTCGCCGATCTGTCGGGTGACGGAGGGAAACTTGTGCCGCGGCGCGTAGGCGTAGTCCGCCGAAACGACGGCGAAACCTTCCGAACAGAGCATGGTGCATAAGATTTCCGTGCCGTCCTTCGTACCCGCCGTAAAACCTCCGCCGTGTATCCAGAATATGACGGGCAGAGGAGCTTCGCTTTCCTCCGCGGGCAGATAAAGGTCGCAGCGGTTGTTCGGCAGGGAGGAGGGATACCGTAAATTTTTCAGCCGCCGCACCTGCCGTGCGCATTCTTCGTAGCGGGGCGGCTTTTTTAACTGACCGTTGTCGAATGCGGAGGCCGTCTTCGCCGCGAATATTTTCGGCAGATTGAAATAAATTAAAGCGGCGGCAGCGGCGGCGAGCGCCGCCGCTGCCGCGAGAACGAGCAGAACGATCTGATATGTTTCCATATTATTCCCCGCTCAATAACGATTTCATAAAGGAAAGGTAGGTTTCGTCGTCGCTGCGGAAAAATTCCGCAGTATGTCTGTCGTCTTTCATATACGTTTTAGCATCTTTGCTGTAAAACAGGGGGCTGAGCAGTTTTTCGGCTTTTTCGCGCGGCATGCGCGAGAGAAGTTCGAATGTCTGTATCCCGCGCTGCAACGCCTTATACCGCAGCGATTCCAGCATGCCGCCGCGTCGGTCGGGGTAGATCAGGCATACGTCGCCCGCAGGCAGACCGAAGTTGTTGTAGCGCACGTCTTTTCTCGGATCGGCCGTCCAGCAGTAATGCGCCCAGCGCAAAAAGCCGTCGAATTTGAAATAATAGGCGAACGCGCCCAAAAATACCGCTTCCGTAAGTTTGTTTTTGAACACCGTGTTCGGCCTGTCGGGAATATTGCAGACGTAAAAGAGAAGTTTTCTCCCGTCGTTTTTCCATTCGTTGAGAAAGCGGCCGCGGCTGCAGGAACAGGGAAAGGAGGCCGCGCAGCATTTTAAGCTGTTTGCAAATTCGTCTATCACTTCCGCGTGGTCGAGCGCGAGCTTGAACTTTACGTCGGGTTCCACGGAACGGATAAATTCCGCGCTCTTGCGGTACGCCGTCATGTCCGCGGGCTCGTCGCCGCTGATAAGCACGCGTTCAAACCAGCCTTTTTCTTTGAAAAAGCGGAAGGCGGCGGCGATAAATTCCGCTATCTCTTCGGAAGTGCCCATATATTTATAGGCGCCGTCCCCGCGGTCGAGGTAACGGATGAGCACGTTTTCGCAATGGTTTGTTTTCTCTGCGGGAAAGAAGGGCATTTTCCAGATGCCCAAAAGGCCGTAGACCGAAATATCCCCGTTTATCCCGTGCTTTCCGCAAAGTTCGATATAGCGTTCCAGACGGGAAAAATCATATACGTATCTGCCGTTTTCGTCCTTTTCAATGCGCGCGAGGGAGTATTCGTAAAGTTCCGCGGGCGTGCTCTGCATGAGATGACAGCCCCAGCCCTGCCACGGGCAGTCGCCCAAAAGGACGGTAACGGATTTTTGCCCCAAGCGGGCGAGCATGGCCACGGCGCGTTCGATATGTTCAAAATGTTCGTCGCTCCACAGATCCACGCCGTAATATCGCGCCAGGTTGGAATTGTGCTGCCACAAGTCGAGATAGATTTTATAATCCTCGGGACGGGGCATGACGCGGTCGTAAACGGTCAGCGGAATTTCCTTTTTTTCAAGCAGCCGTTCGCCGAACGCGCCCGCGGACGCATACAGGCTGATCGTTATCGTATAACGCCCCGCGGCGGCGTCGGGCGGAACGATCACGTCCGCCCAGATCGCGGGACGGACCGTGCCGTCGTAGTCCTTGAGCGGCGCGGTATCGAGCATATCCGCAAAAAGTACGTTTTCGCCGTCGGGCAGATAGCCCTCGGCGTAGAGCCTCGTTTGAAACGGCGGCGCGGATACCGCCGCCCGATAGACCGTCCTGCCCGCATTCATGCCGATGCCCGGCATGGTGCCCGTATTCACGCGGCATGCCTCGCCGCCCGCGTCGACGACGATCTGGAACGACGCCCTGTCGTTTTTCGCCGCAAAAAGTTTCGCCGTTTCCTTCGCGGGCGCGCCGTTCTGCGACGATTTGTAAAATTCGTTTGCAACGGTAAATGTGCCTTTCATCCGTTTTCCTCCTTATCTGAGATATACCGTGATGAGCGCCGTGCCCATGGCGGGCAGAACGACGCTGAGTTTCAGCCTGCCGTTTTCCGTTTCGGCGGCGAGCGTTTCGCGTTTCAGTTCGGAAACCGCTTTCAATTCGAATATCTGCGCTTGCGTAAGATAATCGGGGCGTCCCGCCTTTTCCCACGCGGCCAGGGCGTTGGCGTGTTCGTCGTCCACCCTTATAATATCGGGCGCGCAATCGGCAAAGTCGCCGCCGTTCAGCTCGATTTCCACAATTTGTTCCTCTATATCGTGCAGCAGCGAGTTATGGTTCACGCACAGCAGCTGCACGCAGGAATTTGTATCGTCGAAGAACGGATATATGTCTACGGTATCTTCGGAAAACCGCTTTTCGTACGCCTGGCCGCCGAGCTTGTGCAGCAGTTGGAAAGCGCGGTACGGCGCTTTCGGAATGCCGTCTATGCTGAGCAGCCCGTAGCCGCCGCTGAATGCCGAGGCGGGGAACCCGTCCTCTTCGAAAATGTCGGAAAAAGTCCAGTAAGCGTAGCCGTCCACGATGCCGAGATTATCGGGAACGGTCTTGGCGATGAAGGACGCGCCGAAACTGCCGTCCGAGGCGAACCCCGCCAGCGAACTCCATTCGGTGTAGAACAGGGGCAGATCGCCCGCCTCCCGCCGCGCTCGTTTTGCCATCTGCGTCAGAACGCCTCTGTCCACTTTCTGCCAGAGCGTCTTTTTGAAGGTAACGAATTCTTTCGCAAGCGCGCTCAGCGCCTCCTTGTCGTTTTTATCGGTTTCGATAAACTCCTTTATAAAGTTGCGGCTGTTTTCCACGCCGTAACCGAGTACGACGTCGGTGGGATAATGGTGCGTGGAAATAAAGTCGAGCGGAACGCCGTTCTTTTCGCAATACTCGCGCATGTCGGAAATATGCGCGTTGTTGCTCGTGGCGGGGCCGCCCACCCGATAAAATTCGTCCACGGATTTGACCGCTTTTGCCGTAACGGCGTACAGTTCGTAATAATCCGCCATAGAACCCGTCCAAAAGCCGCCCTCTTTCATGCCGCCTTCGCCGCCGAGGTTGGGCTCGTTCCACACCTCGAAAAACCATCTGCGCACCTCGTCGCGCCCGTACCTTTCGGTGATGTGGCGAACGAAGGAGGTAATCAGAAATTCCCACGCCAGGGGATCGCTCGGCGGCGTGGTAACGCCCTTATAATGGAAGATCGTCTGTTCGCCCGTTTTTAGGCATGAAGGCATAAAACTCAGTTCCACAAAGGGTTTCATGCCTATGTCCAGCAGAAAATCGAAAATATTGTCTATGTTGGCGAAAGAGAGCTTGAAAGAACCGTCGAATTTTTTCGTCATCACGCTCATGTCGTCGTCGAAAAGGCCGTGAAAGCGGACGTAACGGAAACCGAGGTCCCTGCGGCATTGTTCGAGCTGCGCGCGGTAATCCGCCCTGAGCGCCGTGGCCGCATGGCAGCTGCCCACGCAAAATTCCCAGTAACGGTCGTTCTCGTATTTTTCGGAACGGATATCCAAATCGAAAATCATTGTTTCACCTTGATCGTTTTTTCTAATTATAGCATTTAAAAATGAGCGCATATATCAAAATATCTGTCAAAATAACAATATATCTTGACAAAAATGCGGCGCGGATACTATAATAAAATAAAAAGCGAGGGGGATAGTTTGAATAAAAACGAGCTTATATTAAATTATCTGTACGAGAGCAATAAAATACCCGTATGGATTTTCGAAGGCAAAAAACTGATCTTTACTTCGGCGCCGAAAAACGACTTGCGCTGCGAAGAGGAGCTGTACGCCTTTTTCGGTTATTTTCTGAAAAAAAGCGCCGCGGAACCCGTCGTCCGGATCGTTGCGGAGCTTGAACTTTTCGTGTCTTTCCGCTTTAAGGGGGAAAACGGAAAGCAGTTGAATTTTGTCGCGGGCCCCGCGTTTTTATTCGATCCCGTACAGCACGGATACGGCAAGCGGCTGTCCGTGGACTTTATCTATACGAAAGAAAGTTTCAGAAAACGGGTGATCGATACGCCCACCGTCGGGCTTAACTCTTTCTGCCGGTTCGCGCAGGCTGCCGCGGCGCTGTTGCTCGGGCGGATTGCCGATACCGAGGCGCTGAAAAAGAATATCGTCAGCGCGCGCAGGGAAGACATGATGGATACCGCTCTCGGCAAGGCGATATTCGATATAAGGGAGGACGAGCTCGTTTCCCTCTATACGCTGGAAAGCGAAAAGCTTTTGATCGCCGCGATCAAGGACGGCGATCTTTCTAAGATAATCGACGAACGGGGCATGGTGCGGTATTACAATAACCGCATGCGCGCGCCGCTCACCTCGCAGACGAAACATCAGTTCGAATACGAAGTCGTGGCGCTCGTAACGATCGCCACCCGCGCGGCTGTAGACGGCGGGCTGGATATAGACACGGCGTTTTCGCTGAGCGATCTGTATCTGCAGCGGATTGACAATCACAAAACGACGAGGGAACTCGAAGAAATTGCCCGGCACGCCATCAGAACGTTCTGCGAAAAGGTCGCAAATAGCAAGATCGGGGCGGCGGGGCAATGTTCTCCGCGCATCCGTCGAGCCGTCAAATATATCCGCGCGCATCTGCATTATCCGATCTCGCTCGAGGAAGTGAGCGAATACGTAAAGATCAATCCGAAATATCTTTCGAGAAGTTTTCTCAAGGAAACGGGCATGAAATTTACGGAATTCATACAAAAGGAAAGGATCCGCGAAGCGTGCGTTCTGCTGAGAACTACGGAAATGTCCTGTATAGAGATAGCAAACGCGCTTTCGTTCAGTTCGCAGAGTTATTTTATCAAGATTTTTTCCGACGTAATGGGCATAACGCCGCAAAAATACAGGGCGGACGGAAAGATCGTCGGTTAAGAGGGTTGTATCCGCCGCCGCGGCGCGGCGGCAAAACCGTATAAAAACGCCCCGAAGCGAAAAATTCGTTTCGGGGCGTTTTGGCGCGCCTTAAGGAACTCGAATCCCTAACCTTTGGTTCCGTAGACCAACGCTCTATCCAATTGAGCTAAAGGCGCAGATATAAAGCTGATTTCGCCGCGCAAAAGTGCGTCGCATTCTTCTCAGCTTTATTATTTTACTATTATTGGCCGCGTTTGTCAAATGCTTTTGGGAAAATTTCCGCTTTTTTTCGGCAGAAAGAAAAAGGCCGCTGTCCGCGGCCCGTTTTTCCTTTATCAATGCAGTTCGGCTTTTATCCTTCTCACGCCGCTCGAAGAGCTCTGCTCTTTGGTAATCGTGAATTTTCCCAGATCGCCCGTGTTCTTCGCGTGCGGGCCGCCGCAGATCTCTTTGCTGAAATCGCCTATCGTGTATACGGTTACCCTGTCGCCGTATTTCGATTCGAACAGGCCTACCGCGCCCTGCGCCTTTGCCTCTTCCACGGTCATTTCCTCGCACGTTACGTCGATCTTCTTTTCTATCTCTTCGTTGACGAGCTTTTCCACTTCCGCTATTTCTTCCTTGGTCATCGGACGGGGGAAGTTGAAATCGAAACGCAGTCTTTCCGCCGTGATGTTGGAACCTCTTTGGCTGACGTCCGCGGAAAGCACTTTTTTCAGCGCCGCGTGCAGCAGGTGGGTGGCGGTGTGCAGGTTTACGGTCTGCGCCTCGGTGTCCGCAAGTCCGCATTTGAAACGCTGTTCGCTGCCCGCCTTGGAATTTTGCTGATGTTCGGCAAGCGCGGTTTCAAAGCCCTTTTCGTCGATCCCGATGCCCTTTTCCGCCGCGAGCTCTTTTGTTATCTCTACGGGGAAACCGAATGTATCGTACAGGCGGAACGCCGTTTTGCCGTCTATAACGTTTCCTTCCAGCCTGGAAACGACCTTTTCAAACTCCCTTAAACCGCCGACGAGGGCTTTCGAGAACTTCTGCTCTTCCTTGTCGAGCTCCGCGACGATCTTTTCGCGGTTCTGCGCGAGTTCGGGGTACACTCCTTTATATTTTTCGATAAAACATTCCGCTATTTTGCTGAGCGCGCCCTGCGGGAGCGAGATGTTCCTGCCGAAACGCACCGCGCGGCGGATAATACGGCGGAGCACATAGCCCTGATCCACGTTGGAGGGGGTGATGCCTTTGGGATCGCCGATCATGAAGGTTGCCGTGCGCACGTGGTCGAGTATGATGCGGAATGCGCGCTTCACTTCGCCGTCCCCGTCGTACTTTTTGCCCGTGAGCTCTTCGATCTTTGCTTTCGCCGTTTCAAAAAGGTCGGTGTCGTATACCGATTTCACGCCGTTCAGAATACAGAGCGTTCTGTCCAGCCCCATGCCCGTATCCACGTTTTTCTGCCTGAGCGGCTCGTATTTGCCCTCTGCGTTCTTGAAATACTGCATGAATACGTCGTTCCAGATCTCAATATATTTTCCGCAGTCGCAGGCGGGGGAGCAGTCCTCGCCGCATTTTTCGTAGCCGCGGTCGATGAACATTTCCGTATCCGGCCCGCAGGGACCTGTCAAACCGGCGGGACCCCACCAGTTGTTTTTGCGGGGCAGGAAGAAAATTCTCTCTTTCGGAATGCCCGCCTTTTCCCAGAGTTCGGCGCTCTCTTCGTCGCGCGGGGCGGTTTCGTCGCCCGCGAATACGCTCACGGCCAGGCGGGATTTGTCTATGCCGAGATATTCGGGCGAGGTGAGAAACTCGAAACTCCACGAAATGGCCTCTTTCTTGAAGTAATCGCCGAGGCTCCAGTTGCCGAGCATTTCAAAAAAAGTGCAGTGCGAATCGTCGCCCACTTCGTCTATATCGCCCGTACGCACGCACTTCTGCACGTCGGTCAGCCGCGTGCCCTCCGGGTGTTTCTGTCCGAGAAGATAGGGGACGAGCGGGTGCATGCCCGCGGTGGTGAAAAGCACCGTGGGATCGTTTTCGGGGATCAGGGAGGCGGAGGGGATGATCTTGTGCCCCTTGCTCTCCATAAAGCGCAGGAATTTTTCTCTCAGTTCTTCCGATGTTATCTTATTCATATATAAAACCTTCTGCAATTAGTTTTTCGTCAGGGTATAACCGTCTTTCGCGTCTTTGACCGACCAGCCGAGGGCGGCGAGGCGGCCGCGCAGTTCGTCGGACTTCGCCCAGTCTTTCGCCTGCCTTGCGGCGGAACGCTCTTCCGCGATCGCTCTGATCTCGGCGGGGATATCTTCCTGCGGCTTTTCCTCCTCTTTCATATCCGCAAAGCCCAGACCGAAAACCCCGTCCATCTTTACAGCGAGTTCGTAAATGTCTTTCGACGGCTTTTCTTTCAACATGGTGAACAGCACGCCGAGCGCTCCGGGGATATTGAGGTCGTCCGTGATCTCTCTTTCAAACTCTTCGTAGTATTTGCCGAGCAGCGCCTTGTCCGTCGCCGCGGGGGAGGACTTGTGTTTCAGAATCTGCGCGGTCAGCCGTTCGTAGGAGGTTTTCGCCGCGTCCAATCCCTCGAACGTGAAGTTCAACTTTTTGCGGTAATGGGTGTTGAGGCAGAACAGGCGGAAACACATGGGGGAATATCCCTTTGCCGCCAGATCGTCCAGCGTATAGGTGTTGCCCAGCTTTTTGCTCATCTTGCCGTTGTTCACCAGCATGAATTCGCCGTGCATCCAGAATTTCGCGGGGTTTTTGCCCGTCGTGCCCCAGCTCTGCGCTATCTCGTTCTCGTGATGGATGGGAATATGATCTACGCCGCCCGTGTGTATGTCGAACACGTCGCCGAGGTATTTTTTGCTCATGGCCGAACATTCGATATGCCAGCCGGGATAGCCCTTGCCCCAGCGGCTGTCCCATTGCATAATGTGTTCCTTGGGCGCCTTTTTCCACACCGCGAAGTCCGCGGGATGGCGCTTGCCGCTGTTCACCTCCACGCGCGCGCCCGCGAGCTGATCTTCGAGGTTGATGCCCGAAAGACAGCCGTATTCGGGAAACTTGGAAATGTCGAAATAAATGCCGTCCTCCGTTTCGTAAGCGTAGCCTTTATCGTACAGTTCGTACACGATATCGAGCATTTCGGGGATATGCTCCGTCGCTTTCGGCAGGATTTCGGGGATGTCTATGTTGAGTTTTTTCAGATCTTCGAAAAATACTTCGGTATAATGCGCGGCAATCTCGTAGGGCGATTTTTTCTGTTCCTTCGCCGCCTTTTCCATCTTGTCCTCACCGTCGTCCGCGTCGGAGAGGAGGTGGCCGACGTCCGTGATGTTCATCACGCCCTTAATTTTGTAACCCTGTTCTTTGAGGACGCGGCGCAGCAGGTCCATGAACACATACGTGCGCATATTGCCGATGTGCGCGTAATTGTATACCGTGGGGCCGCAGGAATACATTCTCACCGTGTCGCCTTCGAGCGGCTTGAATTCTTCTTTTCTGCGCGTCAGCGTGTTGTATAATTTCATATTTGCACCTTTATTGCTTTTTCAGCCTTTTCAATTCTTCTTCGAGTTCGTAGACTTTGGTTTTCAGCTTGCACAGCTCTTCCGCCAGCGGGTCGCATTTTTCCTGTTCGAGGTCGGGTATCTTCTCGCCGTTGATGCGCACCACCTTTGCGGGAATACCCACTACGGTCGCGTGCGGGGGAACTTCTTTCAAAACGACCGCGCCCGCGCCGATCTTGGCGTATTCGCCCACGGTGAACCCGCCCAGAACTTTGGCGCCCGCGCTGAGAACGGCTCCCTTTTTTACGGTGGGGTGGCGCTTGCCCTTTTCCTTGCCCGTGCCGCCGAGCGTAACGCCCTGGTAGATGACCACGCCTTCTTCTATCTCGGCGGTTTCGCCGATCACCACGCCCGCGCCGTGGTCAATGAACACGCCGGGGGCGATCTTCGCGGCGGGGTGGATTTCTATACCCGTCAGCCACCTGGCGAACTGCGAGGTCATGCGCGCCATCAGTTTCAAATGGATGCGGTATAAAAAATTGGCCCAGCGGTGCCAGGAAAGCGCGTGCACGCCCGAATAGGTCAGCCAGATCTCGAACTTGCTGCGCGCGGCGGGGTCATTCAGTTTTGCGGCGTTTATGTCCGCCCGTAGTTTTTTAAACATCTTGATACCTTTAGACCGTTCTATATATTTTACCACACCGCGGGCGGCTATTGCAAGTGATTGACAGTTTAAATTACTTTAATGTCGCGGCTTTCGAGTTCTTCTTTCAGTTTTTTGGGGAAATTTTTATCCACCACCAAGTAATCTATATGTTCGAGGTTGGTGAAAATATACGGCATATTCTTATTTACCTTGGAGCTGTCGAGCAGCATGATCACCTTTTTCGCCTTGGCGATAACCGCGCTCTTGATGACCGCTTCCTGCTGCACCCCACAGGAAAAACCGCCTTCGAGCGAAAAACCCGTGGTGGACATGATGGCCGTTTCTATGTTGATCTCATTTAAAAAATTCATCGTGGAAAGGCCGATCGTAACGAGGTTGTTTCTCGAAACGTCGCCGCCGAGCAGAACCACTTCGGGGGAGTGCTTTCTCAAAAGTTCGGTCGCCACGTTGATGGAATTCGTAACGGCGCAGTATTTGTCGTCGGGCAGCATGCGCGCGAAATAAAGCGTCGTGGAGCCGCTGTCGATAAATATACAGCCGCCGAAATCGATGAGTTTCGCCGTCTTTTCCGCGATTTCTTTTTTCTCGCTCACGTTGTAGGAAAAACGCTGTACAAACTGTTCTTCGGTTTTTTTGCCGATCTCCGCCACCGAATACGCGCCGTTGCGCACGCGGATGACCACGTTTTCCTCTTCCAGAACGCTGAGGTCGCGGCGGATGGTCATGTTGGAAACGTCGGGCAGGAGCTGCGCCAGCTCGTCGTACGTCGCTTTGCCGTGTTTTTCAATGTACTCTTTGATTTGTTCCAGTCTGGAGTTTTTCATACTGTTCCTCTTCTTTCCGTTTATATTATTCGGTTATATTTTAACACTAAAATGTGAATTTGACAAATATTTTTACGTTGTTATTTTACACTTTGTTAAAATTTTACAAATTTTTTACGAGTTTGCCGCGCACCGTGCACAAAATCGCCGCGGCGGCGGTGAAACGGCCTAAAAAACTTGCATTTCGGGCGTAAACGGTGTATACTTTTTTTATCAAGACAAAAGGAAAGAGGAACGATGCTGGATATAAAGCGGATATTGAGCAACGCCGAAGAAGTGGAAAAGGCGCTGGCGAAAAAGGGCTGCAACGTCGATTTCAAAGACGTAAAGGCATGGGACGGCGAACGCCGCGCCCGCATTGCGGACGTAGAGAGAATGAAAGCGGAGAGGAACAAGGTCTCCGCTGAAATACCCAAACTGAAAAAAGAGGGAAAGGACGTTTCGCAGATCTTCGCGCAGATGCGCGCGCTCGGCGGCGAGATAGAAAGCGCGGACAAAGAGATCGCCGCGCTCGAAAAGAAGATATTCGACTTTATCGCCGTGCTCCCGAATTTGCCCGACGACGACCTCATTGCGGGAGAAAAGGAAAACAACCGTGTGGTGAAGGTTTACGGCGAAAAGCCCGAATTCGGTTTCAAGGCGAAAAACCACGTGGATCTTTGCACCTCGCTCGGCCTTATCGATTACGAAAGGGGCGTCAAACTCGCGGGCGGCGGCCATTGGCTGTACCGCGGCATGGGCGCGCGGCTCGAATGGGCGCTTTTGAACTTTTTCGTTTCCGAGCACTTAAAAGACGGTTACGAATTTATCCTGCCGCCGCATATGCTCGGCTACAACTGCGGTTTCGGTTCCGGGCAGTTTCCCAAATTTTTGGACGAAGTTTACTGGATAGACGGCGAAGAGAGCAGGGAAAAGGGGCGGTTCATGCTGCCTACGGCGGAAACGGCGCTCGTCAACATGTACGCGGGCGAAATCCTCGACGAGGCCTCTCTCCCGAAGAAATTTTTCGCCTATACGCCGTGCTACCGCAAGGAGGCTGGCTCGTACCGCGCGGAGGAGCGCGGCATGATCCGCGGACATCAGTTCAACAAGGTGGAAATGGTGCAGTACACCACACCCGAAACGAGCCGCGCGGCTTTTGAAGAGCTGGTGAACAAAGCCGCCTCGCTCATGGACAAGCTGGGGCTCCATTTCCGCGTCAGCAAGCTGGCGGCGGGGGATTGTTCCGCCTCGATGGCGAGGACTTACGATATCGAAGTGTGGATCCCCAGCATGGGCATTTACAAGGAGGTCAGTTCCGTGTCCAACGCCAACGACTATCAGGCGCGCAGGAACAACACGCGCTACCGCGACGCCAAGACGGGCAAGACCGAATTCGTGCACACGCTCAACGGTTCGGGGCTGGCGACCAGCCGCGTGTTCCCCGCGCTCGTGGAACAGATGCAGAACGCCGACGGATCCGTTACCGTGCCCGAAGCGCTCCGTCCCTTCCTCGGCGCGGATAAAATAGCAAGATAAAGGAGTTTTGGCCGCCCTTTTCCGTCCCTCGGACGCGGGGCGGCCGTTTTTTTATGGATACGCTGCTTTTCGCGCTGGACGCGATCCTGCCGATCGTGCTCCTCATTCTTCTCGGATATTTTTTAAAGAGGATACGCCTTTTCACCAAAGAATTTTTATCGGTGGGGAACAAGGTGTGTTTCCGCGTGTTTCTGCCCGCTTTCCTCTTTTACAATATTTATACGATAGAATCGTTGAAAGACGTCAACTGGGTTTTTATCGCCTACGGCGCGGGCGCGGTGCTCGCCCTGTTTTTCATAGGGTTTCTGTGCGTGTCGCTCTTCGTCAGGGACAATGCGAAAAAGGGCGTGCTGCTGCAAGCGGTGTTCCGCTCGAATTTCGCCATCATCGGCGTGCCCCTTGCCATGTCGCTGTTCGGGGAGGAGGGCGCGGCGGCGGCCAGCCTGCTTTCGGCGTTCGCCATCACGGAATTCAATGTTTTAGGCGTCGTTTCGCTTTCCGCGTTCCGCGGGGGCGGGGAAAGACCGTCTGTAAAAAAAGTCTTGCTCGGCATCGTGAAAAACCCGCTCATCATCGGCATCGCGTGCGCGGTGTGCGTGCTCGGCGTGCGGGAAATATTCGTCGCGGCGGACGTTTCTTTCCGCCTTTCGGATATCGGCTTCGCCGTCTCGGCGTTAGAATACGTGGCGAAAATGGCCACGCCGTTCGGTCTGATCATGCTGGGCGGCGAGTTCGAGTTTTCCGCCGTCGGCAGGCTGTGGAAGGAAATCGCGTTCGGCACGTTCATGCGCGTCGTATTCGCGCCCGCGCTGTTCCTGACGGTCGCGTATTTCTGTATTCCCGGCCTTTCGGGCGCGCATTACGCTTCGTACATTGCGCTCTTCGGCACGCCCGTCGCGGTTTCGAGCGCTATCATGGCCAAAGAAATGGAGGGCGACGCGGAGCTTGCGGGACAGCTCGTCGTCTGGACGACGGTGCTTTCCGCATTCACGCTCTTTGCCGCGATACTGATATTCAAAAGCATAGGCGCGCTGTAAAAATATCCGAATCGTGCATAAAACGGCGCGGAAAAGACATACGCGTGCGGGCCGGCAGGGTTTATAATTTCCTCGAAAGAAGATTTCGAGGAATTTTTTTATGGATTTTGAAAGTTACGTCGCCGCGTTGCGGCGTACGGGCGTCATACCCGTTATCAAGCTGGAAAACGTAGAGGACGCCGTTCCCCTGGCAAACGCCCTGCGGGAAGGCGGCATTTACGCCGCGGAAGTAACGTTCCGCGCCGCGGGTGCGGAAAAGGTCATCGCCGCCATGGCGGGCGCTTTTCCCGACATGCTGATCGGGGCGGGCACCGTACTGACGGAAGAACAGGTAGACAAGGCGGTCGGGGCGGGGGCGAAGTTCTGCGTCGCGCCCGGACTCAATCCCAAAGTCGCGGAACATTGCCTCGCCGCGGGCGTGCCGTTCACGCCGGGGGTGTCGAGCGGCTCGGAGATAGAGCGGGCGCTCGGACTGGGGCTGGACTTCGTCAAATTTTTCCCCGCGGAACAGGCGGGCGGCCTGCCTTATATCAAGGCGGTTTCCGCGCCCTATTCTTCCGTGCGCTTCATGCCGACGGGCGGCGTGAACGAAAACAATTTGGGGGAATATCTCTCGTTCGGCAAGGTGGTGTGCTGCGGCGGCAGCTGGATCGTGCCGGATAAACTGGTCAAGGCGAAAAAATGGTCGTCCGTCACCGCCCTCTGCCGCGCCGCCGTCGATAAGATGCTGGACTTTTCCCTCGCCCATGTCGGCGTCAACTGCGAAAGCGGTGACGAGGCGGCCGCGGGCGCGGATTTCTTCGCAAGGGCTTTCGGTTTCCCTGCGGACGATCGCGGCGCGAGCGTGTTCGCGGGCGGGGCGGCGGAATTTATGAAAACGCCGCACGCGGGCAGGAACGGTCATATCGCGATAGGAACTTCGTCGCTCGAACGCGCGGTCTTCCAGTTGGAAAAGCGCGGATATTCCGTCGACGAAAGCACATGGAAAACGGATGCGTCCGGCAGGAAAACGGCTGTTTATCTGAAAGGCGAGGCGTGCGGTTTCGCCGTACATCTCGTGCAGAAATAAGGAGGGACGTCATGGCAAAAATAGTTACGATGGGCGAGATCATGCTCCGCCTTTCCGCAAACGGTCATAAGAGATTCGTGCAGAGCGGCAGTTTCGACGTGTGTTACGGCGGCGGAGAAGCAAACGTGGCGGTATCGCTCGCAAACTACGGACACGAAGCGTATTTCGTAAGCAAACTGCCCGCGCACGAGATCGGGCAGAGCGCGGTCAACAGCCTGCGCGAATTCGGCGTGCATACCGAATATATCGCGCGCGGCGGCGACAGGATAGGCATATATTTTCTGGAAACGGGGGCGTCTATGCGGCCGTCCAAGGTGATCTACGACCGCGCGCATTCCGCGATCGCGGAGGCGGACGTTTCCGATTTCGATTTCGACAAGATTTTCGACAACGCCGATTGGTTCCACTTTACGGGCATCACGCCCGCGCTCGGCAAAAAGGCGCAGGCCGTGCTGAAAGCCGCGCTCGAAGCGGCAAAGGCGAAAGGCGTCAGGGTGTCGGTAGATCTCAATTACCGCAAAAAACTGTGGACCCCCGCGGAAGCGCAGGCCTGCATGAGCGATCTCATGCGGTACGTGGACGTATGCATCGGCAACGAAGAGGACGCCGAAAAGTGCCTCGGGTTCAAGCCCGAGGGAACGGACGTGAAAACGGGCGCGCTGGATATTTCGGGTTATGAAAAGGTATTTCGCGGCATGAAGGAAAAATTCGGGTTCAGCTGTATCGCGACCAGTCTGCGGGAATCTTACTCCGCCAGCGACAACGGCTGGAGCGCGCTCGTCTACGACGGCAGGGAATTTTACCGTTCCCGCCGCTACGATATCCGCATCGTGGACAGGGTGGGCGGCGGCGATTCGTTTTCCGCCGGACTGATCCACGGCCTGCTCGTGTACGGCGATCATAAAAAGGCGCTGGAATTCGCGGCGGCGGCCTCTGCGCTCAAACACACCGTCGAGGGCGACGTCAATCTGGTGAGCGCCGCGGAGGTGGAAACGCTGATGTCGGGCGACGGTTCGGGCAGAGTGCAGAGATAAACGAAACGAAGAAAAAAACGCAGCGCGCCGCGCTGCGTTTTCGTTTAATTTTTGCGGCGGCGGCCCTTCGCGTAAGACAACGGGGAAACGCCGTACGTCTTTTTGAACACGCGGGAAAAATAGAGCGGTTCGCAATAGCCGCACATCTCCGCCACTTCGGAAACGTTGTACAAATTGTCGCCCGAAAGCAGTTTTTCGGCCGTCTGCATGCGCATGGCGGTCAGATATTCGTGGGGCGTTACGCCCGTTTCCCGTTTGAAAAGTTTGCGCAGATAGTCGTAGTTGAAGGAAAGGGAACGCAGAAATACGTCCAGCCGATATTCCGCGGAGGGGAAGTTTTTCAAGATATCGCCCTTGATCTTTTCGGTTACGGGGGAAAGTTCGCTCCGCCCGCGGAAAGCAGCGACGTAGCTCGCTATGAGGTTGCCGTAAGCCGAAAGAAGCAGGGAACGCTTGTCCTTTTCGCCGTTGAAGTGATAAAACGCCGCCTCGAAACAGGTCCTGATATGCCGTTCGGCGTCGTCCGCGATCTTGATCACTCCGTTTACCGCCAGCGTGCAGTCCCTTTCCATGCGCACGTGTATGTTCGTAAAGCCCTTGTCGCTGTAATTGCAATGGAGCAGGCGCGGCGGAATGACCAGCACTTCGCCTTCCGCGTAGGGCAGGGTTTCGCCCTGCCAGAGGATTTCGCCGCCGCCCCCCGTGCAGCAGATCAGCTCCCAGTCCTCGTGCGCGTGTTCGAGCACGTTGAAAGTCTTTAATTGTTTTCCCGCGAAGGTGATGCCGTTCATATCGCTATTGTAGCACGAAAAATCCGTTTTGTCTATAAAATTTTCAGTTCGCTCCCGACGAAAAATAGCGGTTGAGGCAATAGGATATGTCCCTGTCCGCCACGGATGAAACGGGCGCGAGCGGCGTTTCGGCTCTGACGGCTGCGGTCTTTGCGCCCGCCGCGGCGGGCGCGGCGAAAAGCGCGGATAAAAGGGGAAGCAGGGTATTTACGTCCAGACCGTTCAGCATTTTTTTTAGATCGAAATTGTTTTTTACGGCAAGTTCGATCACGGGCGCGAATTTTTTGAAATTTTCGTTCTGCGAAAAATTTTGCAGTATGTATTGCAAGATGTCCATATTTTTTCCTCCGAAACGGACGGGAGTAGCAATATATTATATGTTTCGCATAAATATAAGTTGAGTGCGTTTTATCTGCGGCTCGAAAAGGAGGAAGAAAAATGCAGGATTTCAACAGTTACGTCAACGGCGGCGGCAACAGCGGCAAAGGCGGGGAAAACGGCAGCCTTGCGGATATGATCAGCTCGCTGGCGGGCAAATACAACGGCGCTTCGGAGGCCGACCTCATGCGCGCCATCGTCAAGGAGGCGGAAAAGGGCAAGAGGAACGGCACGCTCAGCAACGAGGACATTGACCGTTTCGCCGCCATGCTCTCGCCCATGCTCGACGATAAAAAGCGCGCTTACTTAAAAAAGGTCGTTTCCCAGCTCAAAAATATCTGAATCCGCCCCGCAAGGGGCTTTTTCAGTATAGGCCGTTATTGGCGATGCGCGAAACTGCCTTTACGAAAACCGCAACCTCTTTCAGCGTATTCTGGGGAGCGAAGCTCGCGCGGACGAGCCCGTTTTCCGCCGTGCCCAGCGCCTTGTGCGCAAGGGGCGCGCAATGCAGACCGCCGCGTACGGCGATGTCGTATTCCGAAGAAAGCACATCCGCCACGGCCGCGCTCGGCGCGGCGTCGAGCGCAAAGGAAACGATGCCGTAGCGGTTTGGTCGTGAATAAAGGCGTACGCCGCGTATGGTTTCCAGCGCGGAAACGAGCGCCTCCGTCAGCGTGGTCAGCGTTTCTCCGAAAATGCGTATGTTGGGCTTTATGTACGCGGCGGCCTCGCCGAGCGCGGCGATCGCGGGCAGGTTCAGCGTGCCGCTTTCCAGCCGTTCGGGATAGAATTTCGGCTGGGAGGTGTTGAAGGATTCCGTGCCCGTTCCGCCGAACAGCACGGGGCGGACTTCGGTCTTTTTGTTGAAAACGAGCACGCCGCTCCCCATAATGCCGCCTATGCCCTTATGCCCCGCGGCGCACAAAAGGTCGGCGCCGTATTTCTGCATGTCGATATCGGTATGCCCGGCGCTCTGCGCGGCGTCGAGCAGAAAGAGGGCGCCCTTTTCCCGCGCGATCTTTCCTATGGCGGCGGCGTCGGCCTCTCTGCCCGTTACGTTGGAAACGTGATTTACCGCGACGAGATAGGTGTTTTTTTTCATTGCGGCGGCGATCGCCTCCGGCGTTCCGTCGGTTACGGTGTAGCCGATGCGGAAACGCTCCTTTAAATGCGTGAGCGTGCGGAGCACTGAGTTGTGCTCGTATACCGTGGTTACGATATGTCCGTCCTCCTCCGCGGTGCCGATAAGCGCCAGATTGAGCGCTTCCGTGGTGTTTTTAGTGAAGATTACGCGGTCGGCGTCCTCGGCGTTGAACAGCTCCTGCACCGCCATGCGCGCGCCGATCACGGTCTTTGCGCCCGCAAGCGCCAGGCGGTGTCCGCTCCTGCCGGGGTTGGCGTTCAGATATTTTAAAGTGGTTACGGCGGCGTCGAGCACCGCGGAGGCCTTGAAGCCGCCCGTGGCGGCGTTGTCGAAATAAATCATGCTTTTTCCTCTTCTTTTTTCTCACATAGAGTTTTTCTCTGCAATATAATGTATTATGCGGCGGTATAAGTTATGCCGAAACAAAAGGAGAAGGACTTATGGATTACGTCATCATCGCTTTCCGCTCGCGCACGCATACGATCAAATTTGCAGAGGAACTGAGGAAGAGGGGGATCCCTTCGGAAATCGTCAACACGCCAAAGCAGGCCTATGTCGGCTGCGGGCTGAGCGTAAAGGTAAACAAGCGCTATTTTCCCATCGCAAAGCGGTTGGTCGCAGGGCTGTCGTTCGATTCGTTCGCGGGATTTTTTATCCTGCTCAGCAACGGCAAGACCGTGAAAAGCGTGTAATTCAAGCGAAAAAAGATTGTAAATTGCGGCGATTTATGGTAAAATGATCGTGAAAAACGCTGAAAGGCGGCTTTCCAAGCCCGAAAGGAGCAAAAAATATGGTCAGCAAAGAAAAAGCCAAAAAAATCGTCGCAATTTTATCGCAGAATTTTTCGGACAAGCCCGCGCTGCATTACGGCACGCCGTACGAACTGCTCGTGGCGGTCATGCTCTCCGCGCAGTGCACGGACGAGCGCGTGAACAAAGTAACCGCGGAGCTTTATAAAGATTACGATACGCCCGAAAAAATGCTCGCCCTTTCGCAGGAAGAGCTGGAGGAAAAGATCTTTTCCTGCGGGCTGTACAAGACCAAGGCGGCGCACATTCTTTCGGCCTCGCGGGATATCCTTACGCGCTTCGGCGGCAAGGTGCCCGATAATTTAAAGGATTTGCAGTCGCTCGCGGGGGTGGGCGTAAAGACGGCGAACGTCGTGTACTCCGTGGCGTTCGGCGGGGACGCCATCGCCGTGGACACGCACGTGTTCCGCGTGAGCAACCGCATCGGCCTTGCGGACGCGGCCAACGTTACGAAAACGGAAAAACAGCTGATGGATAATATAGAAAAGAGCATGTGGCGCAAGGCGCACCACTATCTCATCTACCTCGGCAGGCAGGTATGCAAGGCGGGCAGGCCTCTTTGCGGCGCGTGCCCCATAGAGGCGCTTTGCGAAAAGAACATCAAGAACAGGAAATAGATTATGTTTATCGACAGAGTATTATTGACGATCAAGGCCGGCGACGGCGGCGACGGCATCACCTCGTTTCTTCATTTCAAGGGCGTGGTGAACGGCGGGCCCGACGGCGGCGACGGCGGCAGGGGCGGCGACGTAACGTTCGTCGGCGACCGCCATGTGAACAGCCTGGCCGATTATTATTACAAAAACAAGTTTGCCGCGGAAAACGGCGAGCGGGGCGGCCCGAAAAACTGTTTCGGCAAGGACGGCAAAACTCTTTTTCTCAAAGTGCCCCTCGGCACGGTGATAAAGGACGAAGAGAGCGGAAACGTCATTGCGGATATTTTTGAGGACGGGCAGAAAAAGACCGTGCTCGTCGGCGGCGGCGGGGGCAAGGGCAACGCGCGTTTCGTTACCAGCCGGCGCCATGCGCCGCATTTTTCCCAGACGGGCGAAAAGACGCAGCCGCGCAAAGTGATTTTGGAACTGAAAACCATTGCGGACGTCGGGCTGGTGGGCTTTCCCAACGTGGGCAAGTCCACGCTGCTTTCCAAAATGACCAAGGCGCGGCCGAAGATCGCCAATTATCACTTCACCACGCTTTCTCCCAATCTCGGGGTGTGCGAGTGTTACGGCGAAAAATTCGTCGTGGCGGATATTCCCGGGCTGATAGAGGGCGCGGCGGACGGCGCGGGGCTGGGAATCGAGTTTCTCCGCCATATCGAGCGCACGCGCATGCTCGTGCACGTGGTGGACGTTTCGGGCGTGGAAGGCCGGGATCCCTACGAGGATTTTCTGGCGATCAACGCCGAACTCAAAAATTATTCGCCCGCGCTGGCAAAGCTGAAACAGATCGTCGCGCTCAACAAATGCGATATTTTCGGCGCGGAAGAAAAGATAAAGAAATTCAAGGAAAAGATCGGCAGAAAATATAAGACGGTAAACATATCCGCCGTGAGCGGCGAGGGCGTGGACGCGCTGAAAGCGGAAGTGAAAAAGGCGCTCGACAAGCTCCCGCCCGTGCAGCCGCTGGAGTTCGAGCCGTTCGAATACGCCAAGCCCGAAAGGCTGGAATACGAGATATACAGGGACGAAGACGGCGCGTTCGTCGTTACGGGTACGCTTGTGGACGTGCTGGCGCGCAACGTCGTTCTGACGGACGCAAATTCCATGGCGTATATGCATAAGGTGCTCAAAGACAGGGGCATTTTCAAAAAGCTGCGCGAAATGGGCGCGGAAAACGGCGCCACCATCGTGATCGGCGGCACGGAATTCGAATTTATGGAGTAAGGACATGACGAGCAAGGAAAGAAGCAATTTAAGGAGCCTCGCCTCGGCGGCGGAGCCGATCGGTCAGGTAGGGAAAAACGGCGTGAGCGAAAACATGATAAAGTCCTTTTCGGACGCGCTGGACGCGCGCGAACTCATCAAGGTGAGCGTTCTTGAAAACAGCGAAAAGAGCGCGCGGGAAACGGGCGAAGAACTCGCCGCGGCTTTAGGCGCGGAATTCGTGGCCGCCATCGGGAAAAAAGTCATATTGTACAGAAGATCGAAACGCGATATCAGGCATATCGAATACTGAAAGACCGCCCTGCCGAACGCAGGGCGGTCCGTTCTCACTCGGAAAGCGGATTGGCTTCCGTGTTCCCCGACGGAACGGCGAAGAACAGGCATATCACGGAAAAGACCGTTAAAAGCGTTCCGAAGAGGATATAATACAGTTTGTAGGGCACGAGAAAGGAAAAGAGCAGAAAGGTCAGCCCGAATAAAAAGTATTTGGGGGCGCGGCGGCGGGTAAACACCGTGCGGAACACCGCGTACAGCTTTTCCTTTTTGGAAAGCGTGTTTTCAGGCAGGGCAGCGTGCGGGAGCATGTCCGCCTTTTTGAAAAGGGCGTAGACTTCCTCGCCGCCGATCAGCTTTATCTTATCCCCGAAAGTACGGGCGAACAGAGCCACTTCGGCGGAATAGGCCGGGGCGAGCAGGAGCGCTTTTTTACCGCCGCTCATAACGTAGGCTTTGGCTACGTCGTCCTTCTTTACGCCGTCGAAAGAGAACAGAGGATATACGTATGCGTCGTTTTCGCGCACGTAAATGCCTTTTTTGCCGATCGCGGCCGTCTTTCCCAATGCGCTCAGCATGGCGAGGAAGAGCTTTTTATTGTCCTTTTGCAGTCCGAGGTAGAAAAACAGATTTTCCTTTTCCCGCATTGCGGCGGCGCTCGACGCGCCTTTGCCCCGTCTGCCGTATAAAAAGTAAAAGCAGAGCGAGCATGTGCCGAGCGCCAGAGCCAGCGCGATAAATACCGCCGCGGCTTTGGGCATCAGGCCGGCGAATATGACGAATAAAATCAAAAATGCGGCGAACCCCGCGAAAACGGAATCGAAGATCACCGAAAACATCATGCGTTTCATAAATTTCTCCGAAAATATGTTTTTTTGTTTTAGTTATTGCCGTTTCCGGCAAAAGTTAAACGCAAAGGCTTGAAAAATCGGGAGGGTTCTGCTAAAATAAAATCATGGAAAGGATTGGCGTGCTGGGCGGGACTTTCGACCCCGTGCACAGAGAACATATATCGATGGCGGACGGCGTGATGCGGGAGCTTGCGCTCGACAGGCTGATCGTGATGCCCACTTTCGTGCCGCCGCATAAGGTGCACAGCGAGTGCGCGCCCGCGGCGGACAGGCTGGAAATGTGCAGGCTCGCCTTTGCGGGGCGGCGCGCGGACGTGTGCGGTTACGAAATCGAGCGGGGCGGCACCAGCTATACCTATAAAACGCTGGAACATCTGAAGGAAAAATATCCCGAAAGCAAGCTTTATTTTATCGTCGGCGGGGATATGCTGGTCGATTTCAAGACCTGGCGCTATCCCGAACGGATTCTCGCCGCGGCCGATCTCGCGGTGTTCAGGCGGGACGGGTACTATGCGGACGTGGAGGCGGAGCGGAAATATTTTAAAAGCCGTTTCGGCAAAGGCTTTACGGAGCTCGCCTATACGGGCAGGCGCGTTTCCTCCACAAAGATACGCATATACGCCATGTTCGGGCTGGACGTTTCCGGATTCGTTCCCGAAAATGTGGGGGCGTATATGGAAAAACGCGGACTTTATCCGCCGACTCCCGCGGTAGAGCTGGTGAAGTCCGTGCTCGACAAAAGGCGTTTCAGACATACGGCGAACGTGGCCGCCTGCGCGTTGGACAAGGCGAAAACGCTGGGGATAGACCGCGACAAGGCGTTCGACGCCTGCGTTTTGCACGACATAGCCAAATACGCGGATAAAGCGCTGTATCCAGGAGCGGTGGCGGAGGACGTCCCCGCGCCCGTAGCGCATGCGTTTTTGGGCGCGTATATGCTGGAAAATGTTTTCGGCGTAAAGGACGGGGAAATTTTGGACGCCGTCCGTTATCACACGACGGCGCGGGCGGGAATGAGCCCGCTGGAAAAGCTCGTGTTCACGGCGGACATGGTGGAGGAAGACCGCTGTTTTGCCGGCGTGGAGGAACTGCGGCGCCTGTACGACACGGACTTCGAGCGCTGTTTTGCCGAATGTGTGCGCACGACTTACGAACATCTGCTGAAAGAGGGCAAAAAGCCCTATAAATACACCGAAGAAGCTTACGAATATTACGTAAAGGAGAAATAAATGGAAGCGAAAGAACTTGCTTTGAAAGTATGCGGCGTCCTCTCCGCAAAAAAGGCGACGGACATTTTGAAGATCGACGTGGCGGACAAGACCATCGTCGCGGACTATTACGTCATAGCGACGGGGCGCAGCATGACGCACGTCAGAAGCCTTGCGGAAAACGTGGAGGAGGAGCTCGACAAGGAGGGGCTCGGACCGACGCGGCGCGAGGGCGTGCGCGAAGGCCGCTGGGCGGTGCTCGATTACGGCGACGTCGTCGTGCACATCTTCAACGACGAAAGCCGACTGTTTTATCATCTCGAACGGCTTTGGGACAGCGGCGACAACGTGGAAAAGATCGACTGAAAAACGAAGGGGCGCGGCAGATCTGCCGCGCCCCTTCGCTTAGGGTGAGATTGTATGTGAGTTGCGTATGAACGTTTTTATCCGACGTTTTTCTTGTCCGCAACGTATATGCGGTTGATCTCGTCGGGGCGGATTTCAATGGTATGTACTTTGCGGCGCGGGCGGGGCGGGGCGGCCTTTTCCCGCACGGGTTCGGGTTCGGCTTTGGGTTCCGCCTCTTTTTTTTCGGGGCGCTTGGGCGCATTCGTTTTGAAATAATATGCGCACAGCCTGAAAAAAAGCACCGTTACGAAAGAAATGACAAAAAACATAAGGGTATATAAAAAACCGCCTAAAAAAGTGGAAAGCAGATTGTTAAGCATGAGTTTCTCCGTTCGTTTTTTTTTTCAGTATAGCGCTTTTTGCGCGAAAAAAAAGGGCGAAGAAACGCCCTTTTTGAAAAATTTTGTAATAATCGCTTTACATTCTTCCGCGGCGGTGGTAATATAAAGAAAAAATTCAATATTCTTTGGGGTAAGGTGAAATTCCTTTCCGATAGTGATAGTCTATGAACGCAGTTTTCTGCGCCGACGGGGCGAAATTCCCCGACCGACGGTATAGTCCGGATGAGAAAAGAAGTGATGCCGCGTTTTTCCGCGCGTAAAAGTTTCCGAAGAGTTTGAATTTTTCGGAATTTTTTATTTTGCGGAGGTTTTTTGCATGCGCGCTTATTCTATGACCAAAGTGCTTGCGGGCAGCGCGATTTTCGCGGCGCTGGCCTATCTCGTTTCCTTTCTGGAATTTCCCGTCTTTCCCGCGGCTCCCTTTTTGAAGCTCGATTTTTCCGCGGTGTTCACCCTGCTCGGCTCCTTTATGTTCGGCCCCGTTTCGGGCGCGGCCATTTGCGTGGTGAAGGAAGCGCTCTGCGCGCTCACGAAATCGAGCACCGGGGGCGTGGGGGAGATCGCCAACGTATTTATGACGATCTCTTTCATCATCGTGCCCGCGGTGATGTACCGTTTCAAAAAAGGCCTGCCATGGGTGATCTTCTATCTCGTCTGCGGCGTCGTTTTGCAGACGGCGGTAGCCCTTTTGACTAACCGTTACATCAATTTCCCGCTGTACGCGGGCGAAACTGCCGAAAGCATGTTTTTGCAGCTGTGGCCGTTCATCATATATTTCAACCTCATCAAGGGGGCGGCGAACTCGGTGATCACGGTGCTTTTATACAAGCACGTGTCCCACCTTTTCAAAGCGGCGGGAAAACACGGCGGCGAGGACCGCGGCGGCGCGGGGAAAGAGTAGATTTTCGTTCGCCGTAAAGTCCGGCGCTTTTCCGCCCGCGGCGGCTTTGCGGGGAAAGAGGTGCGGCGCAAAGAATGACGGCAATGCGGCGAAATGCCTTTACAAAAAGCGGCGTTTGCCCTATAATATAGACATGGAAATATTTATATCGTACGGCGAGGCCGCGACGGAGGCCTTTGCCGAACGCTACGCGAAAACGCTGAAAAACGGGGACGTGATCCTGCTCGAAGGCGAACTGGGCGCAGGAAAGACCGCTTTCACGCGCGGGCTTGCGCGCGGACTCGGCATCGGGGACGAGGTCGTTTCCCCGACGTACGCCTATCTGAACGTCTACGGGGACAGGCTGTATCATTACGATTGCTACCGCCTCTCTTCGGGAGAGGACGCGCTCGCGCTGGGGCTTGCCGATTACTTCGGCGGCGACAACATCTGCGTGATAGAGTGGTTTGAAAATATCGCGGACGTACTGCCCGCGGGCTGTAAAAAGATAAAGATAACAAAACTCGGAGAAAACGAAAGGGAGATCGCCGCGGAATGAATTACCTCGGGATAGACACGAGCGGAAAGCAGCTCACCGTGCTGCTCCGTTTCGGCGGAAAAGACTATTCTTATATCGACCCCGACTGCGGCGTGAAACATTCCGCAGAACTCGTGCCGCGCGTAAAAGATCTTCTGGAAAGCGCGGGCGCGCGCCTTGCGGACATGGATTTTTTCGCCTGCGTGGTCGGCGCGGGATCGTTCACGGGGGTGCGCATCGGCGTTTCCACCGTGCGCGCTTTCGCGTTCGCCGTGAATAAACCTTACCTGAGAATAACATCTTTCGACGCGCTGGCATACGATGTTAAAGAAAAAAACGTGCTCTGCGTAATAGACGCCGGGCACGGCTCCTACTACGTGCAGGAATACAGGGACAAAAAGCCTGCGGGAGAGGCGCGGTTCGTCGGAAGCGAAGAATACGGGCGGCTCTGTTCGCTTTATCCCGCGGCTTCGGCGGACGACGTGCCGCACAGGAAATTCGCGTGCGATACGGCCGCGGGGCTGAAAGCCGCCGTCGGGGCGAAGGCTGGCGAAATCACCTTCGACGAGGGCGCGCTCACGCCGCTCTACATCAGAAGATCGCAGGCGGAAGAGGGACGATGAACATCAGGCGCTGGAAATATACGGACATCGCTCCGCTCGAAAAATTTCAGTTGGAGGCGGGGTTTCCCGACAGGTGGAATTACAACATGCTCGCCCAATCCTTTCTGAGCGACCGTTTTTTCGGACTGCTCGCCGAGGAAAACGGCGAGATCGCGGGCATGGCTGCCATAGGGTTCAATCTGGACGAGGCCGACCTCGAGATCGTGCTCGTGGCAAAAGAACGGCGGCGGCAGGGGCTCGGCGGCGCGCTGATGGACGCGCTCATGGCGGAATGTGCCGCGCGGGAGCTGAAAAAGCTCTTTTTAGAGGTGCGCGAAAGCAACCTTCCCGCCGTATCGCTCTATAAAAAATACGGCTTCGAAAAAATATCGCAGCGTAAAAAATATTACGGCGACGGCGAAAACGCCGACGTCATGCTCAAGGAGTTCTGATACTCCCTCACCGAAGAAAAATATCGTTCGGAGGTGAGATATGGAGAGAAAACAGCTGTTGTTTCTGCACGGTTACCTGTCGGACCGCAGGGCGTTCGCCGCGCAGGAAAAATTTTTTTCAAGGTATTTCGATTGTTTTTCTTTCGATCTGCCGGGATTCGGAAAGAACACGTATATGCCCTACCCTTACGCGCTTTCCGATTACGTGGCGTTCGTGAAGGAATATATGGATAAAAACCGCATCGTAAAACCGCACGTGGTGGCGCATTCCTTCGGCGCGCGCATCGCGGTGAAGGCCGCCGCGGAGGATAAGGAGCTGTTTTCCTCGCTGGTGCTTACGGGCGCGGCGGGACTGAAACCCAGGCGTTCGATTTCGTACCGTCTGAAAAGGCTGCGGTTTTTAACGGCGAAAAGATTTTTCCCGAAAGAAAAGCTCGAAAAATACTATTCCGCCGATTACCGCGCGTTAAACGACGTGATGCGGAAAAGCTTTGTCAAAATCGTAGGCGAACATCTCGACGGCACAGCCTCATTCGTAGAAAATCCCGTCCTTCTCGTCTACGGGGCGGAGGACAGGGAAACGCCGCTTTACATGGCGAAACGGTATCATAAATACATACGCGGCAGCCGGCTGATCGTGATCCCCCGCGCGGGGCATTTCTGTTTTGCGGAGCAGGCGGCGGCGTTCAACTATCCCGTGAGGGAATTTTTGCTCAGCAGTAAGGAGTAATCGTCATGCCGATCATGGAAGCGGAAAATTTCGCCGCGCTTTACAACTGGAAATTAATGCTGGTATATTTGTCCATCTGCCTGCTCAACAGCGTGCTGCTACTGTTTTCTTCGGCGAAGTTTTTGCTCGCCTTTCAGCAGTGCGGCTATAAAAAGCGCGAATATTCCAAATGGTTTTTAAGCAGGAACAACAAATATATCGCGAGGCTTTCTCTGCTCTGCCTTTTAGCGTTTTTGTTTTTCTGCGTGCTCGCCATGACCTTTTCTCCCGTGGTGGGGGAAACTGCGGCAAGCTATGTCGGGTTCGTTTCGTACGTGCTCTTCGTTGTCATTTACATCAACACCGAACAGCACGTGAACGCCAAAATCCACCTCAAGATCACCCGCCGCATGGTGCGGCTTTGCGTAACGTACGCCTTTTTCATCTTCGCCATGACGTTCGGCGTCATCACGCTGGCGAACCTTATCGCGTATTTTATCAAAGACGAGATCATCGCGCTTTTAATGTATTCCGTCCTGTGCGTTACGCCCATTCTGGCGCCGCTCGTGCTCATGCTGGCCGCGCTCGTCAACGCGCCCTTTGAAAACGCAAACAACCGCCGCTACATCAACCGCACGAAACGTATTTTGGAAAATTCCGACTGCGTGAAGATCGGCATCACGGGCAGCTACGGCAAAACGGGCGTGAAGAATATCCTCACCACCCTGCTTTCGCAAAAGTACCGCGTGCTCGCCACGCCGGAATCGTACAACACGCCGCTCGGCGTCGCGCTCACCGCTAAAAAGCTGGACAGCACGCACGATATTTTCATCGCGGAAATGGGCGCGCGGCACGTGGGGGACATATCCGATCTCGCCAGCCTCGTCAAGCCGCAGTACGCCGTGCTTACGGGCGTGAACAACCAGCATCTCGAAACCTTCAAGACCGAGGAAAACATCAAACAGACAAAATTCGAACTGTTTGAAAATTTGCCGGAAACGGCATTCGGCTTTTTCAGCTATGACAACGATATATGCAGGGAACTCTACGGCAACGCCGTATGCAACAAGTTTCTCGCCGGCGCGGACGGCGGCCTGGCGCACGCGGAAGGCATCTCGCTGGACGAAGGCGGCACCTCGTTTACGTTGAAGATCGAGGGAGAAGAAGGCGTGCGGTGTAACACAACCCTGCTCGGAAAGCATAATATTAGTAATATATGCCTGGCGGCGGCCGTGGCTTACAAGATCGGGCTGTCGCCCAAGGAAATCGCGGACGGCGTCAACCGCCTGAAAGCGGTGGAACACCGCCTCGAAATGGTAACGAACAACCACAACATCAAGATCATAGACGATTCTTACAATTCCAACCGCGACGGCGCGCGGGCGGCGCTCGAAGTGCTTTCCTCTTTCGAGGGGCGGAAGATCGTGCTGACGCCCGGCCTGGTCGAGCTCGGCAAGGAAGAAAATCTCGAAAATTTCGAATTCGGGCGGGAGATCGCCGAAGTCGCGGATAAACTCATCGTTATCGGCAAGCACAACGCCGAAATGCTCATAAAGGGCTGGTACGAGGGCGGACGAGGCAACGAAGACATCATGTTTGCGAAATCGCTGGAAAAGGGCAACGCCCTGCTCAACGGCATCATGCGGGCGGGGGACGTGGTGCTCTTCGAAAACGATCTTCCCGATACGTATTCTTAAGGAAAAACAAGCGAAACACCAAAGCTCAAATATAAGCGGAGGTGTTTTTTTGTTATGAAAAATATTTTGGTATTCTTCGGCGGGCAGAGTACGGAGCACGATATTTCCGTGCTGACGGGCGTGATGACCGCGGGCAGTCTGGACAAGGAAAAATACGGCGTGTATCCCGTTTACGTCGCCCGCGACGGCGGGTGGTATTACGGAGAAGAGCTGTTCGACGTAGGCTGGTACGGCGATATAAAACGCCTGCCCGCAAAGGTTACCATGCTCGGCGGCGACAACGCCTTATATAAAGTCGGCAGGGGCGGCAGGTTGAAACCCGTTTGCAAGGCCGCGTGTATCATAAACTGCATGCACGGCGAACGCGGGGAGGACGGCTGTCTCGCGGCGGTGGCCGAGATGTGCGCGGTGCCGCTGGTCGGTTCGCCGCTCGCCGCCTCTTCGGTCGCGCTCGACAAAATCGCCTCGAAAGTGTTTTTGAAAGGGCTGGGGATAAAGACGCTGCCCTTTCTCGAAATAAAAGAAAATACCGACCTCGGCGAGGCGGAGGAAAAACTCGGCTACCCCGTGATGGTAAAGCCCGCGCGGCAGGGCTCTTCCGTGGGGGTGAACAAGGCGGAAACGCGCGCCGAACTGGAACGCAGCGTAAACAAGGCCAAAAAGTTCGACGAAAAGGTGCTTGTGGAAAAATTCGCCGCGGGGAAACTGGAAATAAACGCCGCAGCCTACCGTGCCGGGGGAAAGATCGTCGTTTCGGAATGTGAAATGCCCGCCACGGAAAACCGCTTTCTCACGTTCGAGGATAAATACATAAAGGGGGAAAGGCTGTTTCCCGCGCCGATCTCGAAAAAACTTTCCGACAAGATCAAGGCGCTCACCGCGCGCATCTACGAGGGGCTGGACTGTTCGGGCGTGATACGCGTCGATTACCTGCTGAGCGGCGGCGCGCTGTACGTGAACGAGATCAACTCCGTGCCCGGCTCCATGGCGTATTACCTTTTCTGCGATACTTTCGCGGAGTTTTCGCGCATGCTCGACGAACTGATTGCCGAGGCGCTGGAACGGTTCAACCGCCGCCAGACGCTCATACGTCGGTTCGATTGCAATATATTGAAAATGACGGGCGGCAAGGGCGGCAAATCCCGCTGAAAAGGCGGAAATTTGCCGCGCGGCGTGCAAACGCTTTGACATTTCGCGGCGGATTTAGTAAAATAATACAAAAGAAAAACGGAGGCCGATATGGAAAAGATAAAGATGACCACGCCGCTCGTGGAAATGGACGGCGACGAGATGACGAGGGTGCTTTGGCAGTGGATCAAGGAAATTCTGATCTGCCCCTACGTCGATCTGAAAACGGAATATTACGATTTGGGGCTGAAACACCGCGACGAAACGGACGATAAAGTTACTTTCGATTCCGCGGAGGCCACGAAAAAATACGGCGTGGCGGTCAAATGCGCCACCATCACCCCCAACGCCCAGCGCGTGGAGGAATACAATTTAAAAAGCATGTGGAAGAGCCCGAACGGCACCATCCGCGCCATTCTGGACGGCACGGTGTTCCGCGCGCCCATTCTGCTCGACGGCATCACTCCCTATATTCCCACCTGGAAAAAACCGATCGTAATCGCGCGTCATGCGTACGGCGACATCTATAAGGCGGTGGACATGAAGGTCGGCGAAGGCAGGGTGGAGCTTGTCTATACCGATAAGGCGGGCAATGAAACGCGCATGACGGTGCACGATTTTAAAGGCGACGGCGTGGCGCTCGGCATGCACAACACGGATAAGTCCGTTTATTCGTTCGCGCGCGCCTGTTTCAACTACGCGCTCGACACCAAAATGCCGCTGTGGTTTTCCACAAAGGACACCATTTCCAAGGTGTACGACCACCGTTTCAAGGATATTTTCGCAGAGGTTTACGAAAACGAATATAAGGAAAAGTTCGCCGAAGCGGGCATAGAATACATGTATACCCTGATCGACGACGTTGTAGCGCGCATCGTGCGTTCCGAAGGCGGCGTGATTTGGGCGTGCAAAAACTACGACGGCGACGTAATGAGCGATATGGTCGCCACGGCTTACGGTTCGCTCGCGATGATGACCTCCGTGCTCGTTTCGCCCGACGGGATCTACGAATACGAAGCGGCGCACGGCACCGTTACGAGGCATTATTACAAATATATCAAGGGGGAGGAAACCTCCACGAACCCGGTTGCCACTATTTTCGCCTGGACGGGCGCTTTGAAAAAGCGCGGCGAGCTTGACGGAAACGCACAGCTTTCCGCATTTGCGGAAAGGCTGGAAAAGGCCACGCTCGGCACGATAGAGAGCGGCGAAATGACGGGCGATCTCGTACCGCTTTTCAAAAAGGAGGGCGTTACGGCGAAAAAGCTGGAAAGCAAGGCTTTTCTGCAGGCGATCGCGAAAAGACTGTAAAAAGCATGAGGGCGCGGATATTTCCGCGCCTTATATTTTTAAAAAAGAAATAAAAAAAACATATTGACAAAAAGTGTTAACGAATATATAATGATAATATAATTAAATTGGGAGGGAGATATTATGTTCTGTAGAAATTGCGGCGCCCAGATCGACGATAGGGCCGAAATCTGTCCGAAATGCGGCGTGCGGGTTAACCCGCAGAGTGCGTCGCCCGCAACGTACGACGCACCGAATGCCGGCTTTGCGGTGTTGGGATTTTTCTTTCCGCTTATCGGTCTTATTTTGTACCTCGTGTGGAAAGATCAGTATCCTTTGAAGGCGAAATCCTGCGGCAAGGGCGCGCTTATCGGCGTAATCGTTTACGTGGCGTTTGTGATCCTGTATATCATTCTGATAGCGTCCGTGGCCGGCTGCGCTGCGGCGAACGGTCCGTACTATTATTGAAGACGGCGATGTTTTGCATATATTGCGGCGCCGAAATCGACGATAAGGCGGAAATCTGCCCGAAATGCGGCCTGCGCGTGGCGGAACCGCCGCGGCAGACGGCGGAAACGGACGCGCCGAACGGGGGATTTTTCGCGCTCGGTTTATTTTTTCCCTTGGTGGGTTTTATATTGTATCTCGTGTGGCAGAACGAATGGCCGAAAAAAGCCGCGTCCTGCGGCAAAGGCGCGCTCACGGGCGCCGTCGTTTACGTGTCGCTGGTGATCGTGTCTGTAATCATTTTTGTAATTTTAGCGGTCGGCCTGGCGGCAGCCGCGCCGATCGTACCGTAAAAACTAAAAGCGCGGAAAACTTCTGTTTTCCGCGCTTTTAGTTTTCAGTTAAAAATTCCTTTCCCTGTTTGCCCGTCATGCAGTCGACGGAAAATTCTATCGCGCACAAATGCGCGCCGCTCTTCGCGTATTCCGCGGCCGCGCCCGCGTATCCGCCTGCGGGAAAATATTTTAAGCCGAGCTTGACCGCCGCGGCCTTTTTTTTCTCCTCGTCGCCGAGAATGCGCACTCTGCCGAACGCAACGGCGCTTTTATATTTCGTCGTATATTTTTCGGGCAGGACTTCGTCCGCCGCCACCACGCAGAAAGACGCCCTGTCGCAGAACTTTACCGCCTCTATTTTGCGGCCCTCGGGGGCGGAATGGAAATAAAATTTCCCGCCGTCGTAAACGTAGCTGAGGGGCACCGCGTAAGGGCCGTCCGCGCTGAGGAGGGCAAGCACGCCGAAACTGCCGTTTTCAAAGATCTTTTCACATTCTTCTCTGCCGAGTTCCTGTCTTTTGCGCCGCATTTCCCGCATGGCGTTCACCTGTGCATTTTCAGCGTTTCGTGCACGACCTCCGCCGAAAACGGCTGATTTTCGTACAGTTCTCCGTCCACGTTGAGCGTGGAATATTTGTCGCTCGAGATGGTAATTTTGTCGCAGAGTTCGGAATGTGCCTGCGGCAGGGAGAGGAGCTTTCCCTTTTTGAATTTTATGAGCGCGGGCAGGATTTTCAACCCCTTGATCTCGTCTACGAAAACGAAATTGAGTTTGCCGTCCGCCACGTCGGAGGCGGGGGATATCTTCATGCCGCCGCCGATCATGCTCGCGTTCGCTACGCAGGCGAGAAAGGCCTTGTGTTCCCTTTTCACGCCGTTCGTTTCCGAAGTGAAACGCACGCATTTATAGGTGAAAAGCGTTCTCAGCAGACAGTTGGTGTAGCCGATCTTGGTCTTTTTTTCGAGTTTGGAATAGAGTTTCAACACTTCCACGTCGATGCCCATGCCCACCACGTTGATGGCGCGGAGGTTCGGCATCTGGATAAAATCTATGTATTTCGCTTCCCGCTGCAAAACGATATCGAGCGCGGCCTCCACGTCCTCGGGAATGCCGAGATGCCCGGCAAAGTCGTTCCCCGTGCCGCAGGGCAGCAGGCCGAAAGTGATGTTTTCGAAATTGCAAAGACCGTTGACCACCTCGTTCAACGTACCGTCGCCGCCCATGGCGACGACGGTTTTCGCTCCGTCTTCTATCGCCTTTTTAGTCAGCTCTATGGCGTGTCTCGGATATTCGCTTTTGTGGAGCCTGTAGACGACGTCGAGTTTTTTCAGCTTTGCCTCCACGAGCGCGAGGTTTTTCGTCATTTTCTTTTCGCCGCCCGCGTAGGGGTTGTAAATGATGTCGAGTTCCATACTTTCCTTTCAAAAAATAAGGACAAGTCAGCGCTTTTGCCCGCGTTCCGTCCCGAAAAAAATTATACGAATAAAGTTTACTACATTTTCGGCAAAATTACAACTTTTATGCTATAATAATTTTATGATTGACAAAATTAATGCGCCTCTCAGGGCTTTGGCGGGGCGCCTGAACAAAAATTTATATCTCGTGGGCGGATGCGTGCGCAACTATCTGATCGACGGAGAGCTGAGCGGCGATTTCGACCTCGCCTCCGCAAATACCGAAAGCGAGCTGCTCGCGGCGTTCGGCGGGGATTTCGCGCCCGTCGCCGTCTATCCCCGCACGGGGACCGTGATGTTCAAAGACAGGGCGGGCACGCACTACGAACACACCGCTTTCCGCGGCGAGGAGTACGAAAAGGGGGGCGGACACACGCCCGCGCGCACCTATTTTACGGAGGATATCGCCGCCGACGCCGTCCGCAGGGATTTTAAATGCAACGCCGTCTATTACGATCTGAAAAACGCCGTCTATGCGGATCCGCTCGGCGGCGTTGCGGATATAAAAAACAAAACGCTGGATACGGTTGCTCCGCCCGAAAAGGTGTTTTGTTCGGACGGGCTAAGACTTTTGCGGCTGTGCCGCTTTGCGGGCGAACTCGGGTTTGCACCGACGAGGGAAGTCATCGCGGGCGCAAAAAAATTCAAGGACAATATCGGGGATATCGCGCCCGAACGCATATACGCCGAACTTACGCGCATGCTCGCCGCCGATACGAAATACGCCTTTTCCGATACAAGGGGGCATTATACGGCGCTGAAACTCTGTCATGAGATCGGCGTGCTGGGGAAAATTCTGCCCGAACTGACGGCGGGCGACGGCATGGCCCAGCGCGCGGATTTCCACGATCACGACGTTCTGGAACACTCCCTCCGCACTGTACTGTACGCGCACCCGTCCGTGCGGCTCGCCGCGCTCCTGCACGACGTGGGCAAGCCCTACGCCATGGAGCATTTCGGCGCGTTCAAAACGCACGCCGAGGACGGGCGGCGCATCGCGGAAGAAATCCTCGCGCGGCTGAAAGCGCCCAAGGCGGCCGCCGAAGAGGCCGTAACGCTCACGCGGCTGCATATGACCGATCTCGATCTGAAAATGCGCGAGGGCAAGGTGAGGCTCTTCATCGCCGAAAATTACCGCTGGTACGAAAAGCTCCTGCTCGTAAAACAGGCCGATTATTCCGCCTGCAAGGACGATCTTTCCGTCGCTCCCACCGTGCGCAAATGGCGGGAGATCGAGGCGGAGATGAGGCGCGAGGGCGCGCCGTTCGCGTTAAAGGAACTCAAAATCGGCGGCGGCGACCTCGCGGCAATGGGCTTTCGGGGGAAAGCCGTGGGCGAAACGCTCGCGGCGCTTTTCCGCCGCGCCGTGCTCGACGGGAGGCTGAACGATCGGGAAAAACTGCTTTCCGCTGCGAAAAAAATGCTATAACGGAGGAATAAGATGGATATACTTATCGTAGCGACGGCCGTTCTTTCCGTCGTAAACCTGATTTTGCTTGTCGCGTTGTTTTTTCGGAAGGAAAAGCCGGCCCCGAAGGAGGACGACAGGCTGAACGACGTGCGTAACGCCGCGCTCATCAACAGCATTGACCGCGCTTTCTCCGCCCAGAACAGGCGCATAGACGATATGACGGCACACCTTTCCGCCGCGGTGCGCGACCTTGCGGCGCAGAACGAAAAATCGCTCAGGGAAATGCGCTATACGGTGGACGAAAAGCTTTCCGCCACGCTCGAACAGCGACTGGAAGGCTCTTACCGCATCATTGCGGACAACCTCAACAAGGTGGCGCTGGGCATCGGGGAGGTAAACAAACTCGCCGACAGCGTAAGCGACATCAAAAAGATATTCACAAACGTAAAAGTACGGGGGACGTGGGGCGAAATACAGCTGGAAAATCTGCTTGCGGACATGCTCGCGCCCGAGCAGTTCGTGCGGAACTGCCGCCTGAACGCCGCCGTGGATTCCTTTGTGGATTTCGCCGTCGTTCTGCCCGATAAAAACGGCAACAGAACCTACCTTCCCATTGATTCGAAATTTCCCGTGGAGGAATACGCGCGGCTTATGGGCGCGGCGAGCGAAGAGGACGCCCGCGCCGCGGAAAAGGGGCTTTTCGCCGCCGTGAAACGGCAGGCGGACAGTATCGCCGCGAAGTACGTCTGCCCGCCCGTTACCACCGATTTCGCCATCATGTATCTCCCCGTGGAGGGGCTTTTCGCGGAAACGGTCAAAAACGCCGACCTCACGGCTTATCTGCACGGCAAGCGCATTATGGTATGCGGGCCGACCAATCTTTACGCCCTTTTGAACAGTTTGCAGGTCGGTTTCAAAACGGTTACCATCGAAAAGCGCAGCAGGGAGCTGTGGCGGCTGCTTTCGGCGTTCAAAAGCGAGTTTCTCAAATTTTCCCTCCTGCTCGAAAAGACGGGCAAAAAACTGCAGGAGGCGCAGGATTCCATCGATCTCGCTTCCAAAAAGACGCGCACCATCGAGCGCAGACTGAAAGACGTAGCGGAAATAGAGGGGGAAGCGCCCGCGCCCGACTGGGACGACGGCGAGTTATAACGCGAATATTGTTGCAAAAAACGCGGGAGCGTAGTATAATACAAATGAACATATCCGCCTTGCGGACGTGATTTTTTCATATCAAAGAAATAAAATTATACGGGAAGGTTTCTGCATGTTAGGGAAAATTTTCAAATATATACTGGTGATATTGCTCGGCATGATCTTAGGCGCGGGCGCAGTGGTGGGGGCGGGTTATCTGCTCGTTACAAAGACGAAGGTAGGCACCATCACCGAAAAAGTGCCCTCGCTGAACGAATATCTGGGCGAGAGTCTGAACGACTATACGCTGATCGAGGCGGTGCAAAAGCTTTCCGCGCCCGATACCACCATCGGGCAATATACGGAATATCTGCCCTTTTTGGACGGACTGCTCAAAAACCTCACGGAGGATGAAAGCATAAAGCAGTACGTTACCATAGATATCGATAAGCTCAAAACGTTTACGTTTTCGCAGGTGGGCGCGAATTTCATGTCGGCGGTCAGCGTTACCGCGTCGCTCAATTCCATATCGGACACGCTGGGATTTACCCTGCCCGACCTGCCGCTTTTTACCACCAAGGAAAATTACGTCAAGATCACGGATGAAAATTTCGCCGTCGGAAATCTCTATTATAAGGACAAGACGGAAAATATTTATTATATCGCGGAGGAGGGCGGTTACGCAAACGCCTACGCGGAGGGCGTTCTCGTGGACGCGGCGAAAGGAAAAGACCTTTACTTCAAGAGCGCGGGACTTATGGAAATCCCCGTTACGGACGCCGTCGGCTCGCTTTCCTCCACGCTCAGCGATATCGACAGCATGACCATCGACGATCTGAACGACGATTTCGGCATCGATCTTATCGGCAGCGATCCGCTGGTCGCTAAGATCGTGCACGGCGACGACACGCTCAATTCCATTGCGGACAACATGATGTCCCGCGTGGACGGCCTCACCCTCGAGGGTGATTTAGGCGTCAACCTCGCAGGGTCGCCGCTCGAAGCGCTTGTCGGCGAAAACTGTACGGTGGGCGAGCTGAAAAACATGGATTTCGACGAAGAGATCAAGACGCTTACGCTCGCCGATCTGCAAATCGATCTGGGCGAAAACACCCTTGCGGGAAAAATCCTGGACAAAAACACTACGATCGCGCAGATACAGGACGGAAGTTATATCGACGGGCAGATCAACAAACTGACCGTTGCCGATTTAGGGCTGAATATTGCGGATAACGGGCTGATGAGCAAAATCATTTCGCCGAGCGATACCGTCGAAGAATTGAAGAACATGGATTACGAAGCGGCCATCAACGCGCTCGCAATTTCCGACCTCGGCCTCAAAATCGAGGAGGGCTCGCTCACGAGCAAGATCATTCCCGTCGGCACTACGGTGGGCGAATTGCAGAATATCGATTTTGATAAAAAGGTTCAGGAACTTACTTTGGGGGACGTGATAAAGACGGACGGCGCGGATACGCCCGCCATTCTCAAAGCGTTGTCCGATACCAAGATCGGCGAACTGAGCGGCAAAGTGAATACGCTGGAACTGAAAGATATCGTCGTTCTGCCCGAAGGGCAAAGCAATCCTCTTCTCGACGCGCTTTTCGCAAAAGGAGCGACCATAGGCAATATAGGCGAAAAGATGAACGAGCTGACGGTCAGCGACCTCTACGAAATCAAGGGATTTGTCGACGTATTCGACATTAAAGAAGGCGATAAAGATTTGTATAAGGACTTCCGTTATTTTAAGCGCACGGGCGACGAACAGACGGGATATGTCTATACCGAATGCGCCGCGCCCGCCGATTTGACAGCCGTTGCGGCAGGGCAGTATTACCAGGTCGACAAGGAGGCGGGCGTCTGGCTGCTGCTGATGTTTGAAAAGAGCGGCGCGGCGGGCAGTCAGGTTTACAGGGAAAGCGCCGACGTAACCGTGGTTTCGCTTGCCGACAGCCTGCAGAAAAACGTTACGGAAAACATCAAAAACTGCACGTTGCAGGAGCTTTTCGAGATAGGATTTTTGGGAAACGCGCCCTCGGAAAACGTAAAGGGCATGACGTTATCTCAAATAGTGGAAATAGCCGAGAAAATTCCCTCGCTTTCGTGAATTGAGTTGACAAAGATAAAAATTTCTGATAAAATAAATAAACCTTGATTGCGGCAGGACGCAATCCGAATAAGACCGGGAGGTAAAAGAAATGACGAAATACGATATGCTTTACATTTTGGCGCCGGAGCTGGAAGAAGAAGCCAGAGAAGTCATTATCAAAAAGTTCGAGGATCTTGTAACCGCCAACGGCGGCACCGTCGAAAAGACGGACAGATGGGGCATGAAAAAACTTCAGTATCCCATCAATTACAAGACTGAAGGCTACTACGTGGTGATGACGTTCGAAAGCGGAAAAGACTTTGTCGTCGAATTGAAGAGAGTAGTTGGCATAACCGATGGGATCATGAGAAGACTGATCACAAAGGCGTAAAACGGGAGTAAATCATGAATAAAGTAATTCTGATAGGAAATCTGACGAGGGATCCCGAACTTTCCGAAACGCCCAGCGGCGTGGCGGTCTGCCACTTTTCCGTGGCGGTAACGAGGGATTTTCCCAACAGCGACGGCACGCGCGAAACGGACTTTTTCAACGTTACGGTGTGGCGCGGCAGAGCCGAAACCTGCGGCAGATATCTGAAAAAAGGCAACAAAGTTGCCGTTATGGGAAATTTACAGAACCGTTCTTACGAAGATAAGGACGGAATCAAGAGGACGGTTACCGAAGTTATCGCCAGCGACGTGGAATTCCTGACGCCAAAGAGCGCTTCCGCAGGCGAGCCTTTCGCGGAAGAGGTGGTTGCGGTGAAAAAACAGCGCCCTCAGCTCGAAGCCCTGGATAACGACGACGATCTGCCGTTCTAAATCATAAGGAGTTTAAGGAATCATGGAAGAAAATAAAACTACGGTAAAAAAGGTTATCAAGAGAGTTCCCAGAAAGAAGGTTTGCGCTTTCTGCCAGGGAAAGATCGACAGCGTCGATTATAAGGACGTTGCGACGCTCAAGAAATACGTTTCCGAAAACGGTAAAATCCTGCCGAGAAGAATGACGGGCGTATGCGCGAAACACCAGAGAGTGCTCGCCACCGCCATCAAACGCGCGAGGATTACCGATCTTCTGCCTTTCAAAGGCGAATAAAAAAAGAGCCGAACGGCGCCTGTTATCCGCAGGCGCCGTTTTTTTGTGCAATGTTTTATGAGGACGGGGGCTTCAAGCGGGGGCGGCCTTCCGCCGCTTTATCCGTTCTGTTTTGCCGTTGCGGATTTCTCTGCGCCCTTTCGGGTATGCGGCCGGTTTTTCGGCGTTTTTTTATGCCGCGCGTCTGCCTTGTTTTGCCTCCGTACGTATTTTTTCCGAAGCGCGGAGGTCAGTATCCGCAATTTCGGCATATCGTTTGACATGCGGAGGGAAACATGTTAAACTATATTTAAATAACCTTGAATTTTCAAGGTAAATTCAAAAGGACCGCATTTGTCTAGCGGTCCGGGGAGGATATTTATGGCAAAGAAAAAGACAAACAAGAACACGGGAACGATCGTTTCCGCAGCCGCGCTGCTCATGGGCGTTCTGGCGTTATGTCTGGCGGGGTTCATGGCGGCGGTCGCTTTCGGCGAAGGCGAAAACGCCTATACCGCGACGGGTTTTGCCGCCGCGTTCGGCTGGAAACAGAAAGTGGGCAGCGGCAGCATCGCCTGGTCGGAATTCAATTTTCTCATCATGCTCGCGCTTTTCCTGCCTTTGATCGGCGGAATTCTGGCCGTGGTCAAAGGCAAGCTTTTCGGGTTTATCGCGCTCGTCGCGTTCGTTGCGGGGGCGGTGCTTCTGTTCCTTTGTCCGTCGCTTCTTGAAAACTCGCTTACCGACGCCGGAAAAGTGGGCGTAGGCATCGCGGGGCTTGTTGGCGTGAAAGCCGCGCTCGGCGTCGGCGCGATTCTCGGAGGAATATTCTCCGTACTCGGCGCGCTAGCTGCGGCGGCAAAAACTTTTTTCGTGAAATAAAATACTCTCGGCGAAGAAAAACGCGCGGAACCGACCGCGCGTTTTTTACTGTCCGTCGGGCTGAAAATCGCATAAAATCGTGAGTTTTTCGACCTAAATCGACTTTTCTTGCGGAAAAAAGTAAAATTTTTTCGGCAAATATTGACTATTCGGAATATAGTGCGTTTTTTATAAAATCACATAAAAGTGTTATGTTTTCACAAAATCAAGGTTTTTTAAAGGTATGTTTGATAAATAAAGTCGACGTTGTCAAAACTTTTCAAAAATTTTTTTAAAAAATTGTCGAAAAACGCTTTACAAATTTTTTATATTGTAGTATAGTATACTTGTTCTTAAGGGAGCGGCAGCAAGCCGCCCGAAAAAGAACGTAAAAACGCTCATCATTTTCCCCCTTATCATATATTATTCAGAAAGCAATTTACCATGTAAGTTGCTTTTTGAATTTTAAACGCAAAAAAAGCGGCGCAGGTTTTTACCTGCGCCGCTTTACACGTTTTTCTTTTATACCGTTAAGCGCGGAGAAGCGGAGTTATACGTTGAAACGGAACAACACCACGTCGCCGTCCTTGATAACGTAATCCTTGCCCTCGGAACGGACCTTGCCTTTTTCCTTGCAGGCGTTGAAACTGCCGAGTTCCACTAAGACGTCATAATCGACGATCTCCGCGCGGATAAAGCCTTTTTCGAAATCGGAATGGATCTTTCCCGCCGCCTGAGGCGCTTTCGTGCCCTTTTCGATAGTCCAGGCTCGTACTTCCTTTTCGCCCGCGGTGAGATAGGAAATCAGCCCCAAAAGCTTATAGGAAGCTTTTACCAGCCTGTCCAGTCCGCTTTCCGTCAGACCGAGATCGGTGAGAAACATCGCCTGTTCTTCGGGTTCGAGCATGGAAAGTTCTTCTTCCGTCTT
>UQZE01000001.1 GCA_900545325.1 uncultured Eubacteriales bacterium | reverse complement strand
CCCTTCCAGTCCGTAATGCATCAAAATCATTCCTTCATTGCTTGCCCACAAATAATCCATCAGCCGAATAACCGTTACAGGATCTTCACAATCATAGCTTATTCCGATTTGTCCGCCCGAAAGAGAGCGTTTGACGAGCGTAATATTTCCTTCGTCGTCTACAGGAGGATTGATCAGGATATATTCGCCGTCTATACCATACCTTTTGAGTAGACTGTTATATTTATCCATTGTATCGCCGGCAGCTACCGAAATTCCCACTCGGTTTTGAATTATGAGCTTTTCAAAATCCGATTCGGAACTCGCCGCATAACCCGAATACAGCAATTTGTTCGAATAAAGATCGGCCAGCCACTCCAAAAATTCACCGTATTCAGGCGTCGCTCGTTGAAAAACGACCTTGCCGTCTTCGTTTACCGCACAATCCTGCAACGGCGCGGATAAACCAAAACCCGAACAAAACAAATCATACATATATCCTTCCGCCGCTACAAGCGGAATTACTCCGTTTTTAGCGTCTGCGGAACCGGACAGAGGCAATTTTTCCGCGTCGCGATAATCACGAAAACGCTCCATTACATCCACAAATTCCTCTTTTGTCTTTGGTATCCACCCTTCTCGGTAACCGCATTTTTCCAACCAGTCTTTGCGAATAATTACAGCCTTATCATAGTGGTTTGCGCTGAAAAACTCATCTATGCTGTAAATATTGCCGTCCGCAGCTGTCATCTGTTTTCGGAGCAGCGGATTTTCCTTTAAAATACGCTTTATATTAGGAGCATATTTATTGATCAGTTCATTTAAGGGAATGATTACTTTTTCTTCGGCATATTTATTGATATCGCCGTTTCCCCAATCGGGAATACCCATCATATCGGGCAATTCTCCCCCTCCGTTTATTTTTAATTTCATGCTTTGATTCCATTGCGCGGAGGGTAAAACTTGCCAGCTGAAATTTACCCCCGTGCGTTCGGAAACTTCCTGCCAAACGGGTAAATTATTGCTGAGCGAAGCTGCGACATACCAATTATCCGGCCCCGAGTAAGTGATCGTAATGCCTTTTCCAAACGGAAGCGAATATGATTCGGGCACACTGTTATCCAAAATATCTGCGCTTTCCGCACCTCCCCATTCGGAAATTTTTTCTTCTCTTCCGCGGGTGAACAAGTAGACAGAGTAGCCGACAATCGCTAAAATAAAAATGACAACAAGAGCGAATACGATAATTCTCGTGATATATTTCGATCGATCGTTCATTCCCTTTCTCCCTTTGCCCCGAAGTTTTTATATGGAAATTTTCGGTTCATATTTGATATATCCTCCTATTCCGCAAAATCAAAATAACAAAAAAATGAACCCTCGTCAAGATTTAATCTTTGAAAAACGGGTTCATTTCTTTCTATTTTCAGAAAATTCAGTTTATTTTATGCTTTCTCTGTATTCTCCCGGAAGCATGTTCGTATATTTTTTAAAAATGCGTCGGAATGTAACGGGGCTGAGCACCCCGCACCGCGATGCAATTGCATTCACGGACAAATCGGTTTCTTCCAACATTATTTTCGCCTTCTCTATTCTCAAAGAATTGATGTAATCGCTGTATGAAATATTCCCGCTCCCGGTAAATATTTTACTTACATACGCGGCGGAAAAGCCGAATTCCTCCGCAACGGTAGCTAATGAAATATCGGGATTGCAAAAATTTTTATCCACATAAGATTTAATAACAGAAAAATAATAAGAATATCTATCCCTGCTCTTTTGCAGAAAACATGCCATGATCCGTGCGGAGCGTCTCGAAATATCTTCTGTTTTTTCCGATATGCTTTCCGTTTCTCCGCCGATTTTATCGTTTCCGTCTTCTATCCTTTGTTCTTTTTCTATTTTAGATAGCTGATCGTCGATGTCGCTGAAAAATTCTCTGAGCAAAGCGGGTTTTATAAAAGTACGTAACAATGCCGCCTTTACGTCATTCAATTGCTTGTTTATCTCTTCACATTCCGAAGACATCAAAAGTCTGCACAAAGATTTTTTAAAATGCTCGGCTTCTTGCGGAAGCGCGATAAATTTTCCTATTTCCGGAAATTTAATATTTTTTCTTTCATAAAACACTGCCGTTTCATAAGCTTCTTTTGCTTCAAAATATGCAGTGGACGAATATTCCATTCCCCGATAATTTTTGCTTTGTCCGTAAACGCAATCCATCTCCACGGCAGAATTCTTTTCGATCAACATAATTGCATCGCCTAAATCGTAAAACTCACCGAAACCTGCCGTATAGGTAATTTCCGTGCGGCCAAAGTAAACGACCGTTATATTTTTATCAACGGCTACACCTAACCGTTGCAGTCCTCGGCGAGCCTCTTCATTCAAGGCTTCCCCTGAATGTACAATATTACAGATGTATTCTTCCACTAATTTCGTAAAGTCCTTAGACAATAATGCCTTGGATTGCATTTCAATTTTTGAAATTTCAGAAAGAATCTCCCCGAAATTTTTTGTAATTCCGGCAGAATTCTCTTCTGTACAGGGCTTGCCCACCAGTTCATTCAGTTTTCTAATATAGGTCTGCATACTGTCGTAGTAATTATTAATTTTAAAATGAATGAGCGCATATAAAGTTCCGAATACGAGCAGCGTTCCGCCTAACCAGCCGAGAAACTGCCATATCGGAAAAACTTGACTATATCCGAAAACAAAATCACCGGAAGACGTAGTGGCTGCACGTTCAGGTTGATAATCTTTTCCCACAAGAATTTCATTGCCTTTAAAACTTATAAAAAAGGCGTTTGTATCGATATCTCCTGCTTCCGCAAGATAACTTAACAGATAATTTTCTTCTATAATAAAAATAAGGCGGAAATTATAACCGTTCAATGTATTCGGACAGTTATAAATCACGGAAGTAACGACGTCCGAATTGCGCACATACTGCACGCCTCCGTAAATGCCTTCCGAATAAATATTAAAATTATCCGCAGCATCAAAATAACTTTCCAATTCTTTATACGGCAAAGCGCCCGAAGCGGACAACGCATAATCGCTGTTATCAAATAGAACTATTGTTTCACAAGCAAATCCTATTAGAGCGTTATAATTTCGAATACCTGCCTGAGCATCATATAAATCCAGCGGGAAAATATCCTCAAATCCTTGGGCGTCGACCATGCTCATGTTTTGCACCCAATCCGTTTCCGCCGCAACAGCCTCGATAAATTGCATTTTTTCGTCAAGCAATTGGTAATTATGCATAACCAACTCAGCTTTACTCTTTGCAATATTGTACCTATATTTCTGCGTTAATATAAAAATCAATATAATAGCGAAAACAAATAAAATCCCAGCGAGCAACCGTAAAATAAAAAGAGCCCTTCCTTCTTGTTTATTGTTTTTTGTTCGAACAATCTTCACTTTTATCTCCCTTGCTGCTCAAATTATCAAATATATTTTCAAACGCCGCGAAGTTAAGAACGATCAGCTTATATGCTACAATCGAATAAAGCAGCCGCGCATCTATCCGTTTATATTCTTACGGCGATTTTCATCACGCCGTCAAGTTTCTTTTCAAACAAATCATACGCCTTTTCATCTCTTTCAGCGGATACGTATGCGTGATAAGCGGTACCGTATCGATTTTTCCTTCCGCTATGAGGCGCAGTATCTCGCCGCAGTCGCACCCGTCAACGCCGCCTGTTTTAAAGGTGAGATTTTTGCCGTACATATCGGGCAGAGGCAATACCTGCGGGCGGTCGTACAGCGCGACGATCACCACCGCGGCGTTGGGACGCGCGCATTTCCACGCCAAACCGAACGTTTCCTCCGTTCCCGCAACCTCAAACACGACATCCGCGCCGCCGTGCGCGCTGTTCGCCTTTACAAAATCTTCCGCGTTTTCGGGCGCGGCGAGCAGTACGTCGGGATAATGCTTTTTTACGAATGCGGCGCGATCCTTGTCCTTTTCGCAAACTATGATGCGCGACGGATTTTTCAGCCGTGCGCAAAGCAGGGTACATATTCCCGTCGGCCCAGCGCCGATGATCAGCACGGTGTCGTTTTGCGAAATGTCGGCAATTTTCGCCGCCCAATAGCCCGTTGCGAGGATATCGCCCGCAAACAGCGCCTGTTCGTCGCTTACGCCGTCGGGTATTTTGCTTAATCCCGTATCGGCAAAAGGCACCCTCACGTATTCCGCCTGGCCGCCGTCGATCCTGCAGCCGAGCGCCCAGCCGCCGTTTTCGTCCGTGCAGTTGTTCACGAAACCGTTCTTGCAGAAAAAACAGTTTCCGCAGAAAGTTTCCACATTGACGGCAACGCGGTCGCCTTTCCGCACGTTTTTTACGGCGGAACCCGTTTCCTCCACCACGCCGACCATTTCGTGTCCGACGGTAACGCCCGGCACCGCGCGGGGTACGCTGCCGTGTTTTATATGAAGATCGCTGGTGCATATGCTCGCCAGCGTTACCTTTACCACGGCGTCGCGTTCCTGCGCGAGGGCGGGTTTCGGTTTTTCCGTAAGCGCAAATTCTCCGTTTTTGATATACATATATGCAATCATTCCTGTTCCTCCGCTTTCATTATAGCCTGTTTTTCCGACAATGTAAATATTTAAATGAAAGAAACCGTATTTTCGTTAAAACAAAAACCCCGTTCGGGAAATTCCCGAACGGGGCAACGCGGCGATTACGCGTTGAGTTTCGCTTTGAGGTTGGCAAGCTGATCTTTGAGTTCCTGCGGCACTCTCGTGAGTTCGCCGTAGAAGCTTTCGATGCCGTCCGCTTCCTGTTTCCAGGTTTCCTTGTCGATTTCGAGCAGGCCCTTGATGGTGTCCACCGTGATGCCGTCGAGGCCTTCGATATTGATGTCTTCCGCCTTGGGAACGTAGCCGATCGGCGTTTCAACGGCGTCGACTTTATCTTCGCAGCGCGCGAGGATCCAGTCGAGCACTCTCATGTTGTCGCCGAAGCCCGGCCAGATGAAGTGTCCTTCGTCATCCGTTCTGAACCAGTTGACGTTGAAGATTTTGGGCGGATTCTTGACCTTTTTGCCCATTTCGATCCAGTGTGCGAAATAATCGCCCATGTTGTAGCCGACGAACGGACGCATAGCCATGGGATCCCTTCTGACTACGCCGACGGCGCCGACAGCCGCGGCCGTCGTTTCGCTGGCCATGGAGGAACCGACGAACACGCCGTTATCCCACGAAGTGGACTGATAAACCAGCGGAGCGGTCTTGGCTCTTCTGCCGCCGAATACGATGGCGGACAGAGGCACGCCGTTGGGGTTTTCGAATTCCTTGGACAGGCAGGGGCAGTTGACGGCGGGAGCCGTAAATCTGCTGTTCGGGTGCGCGCCTTTGACGGGTTTGCCGTCCGCGTCCTTCGTATCGCCGTTCCAGGGGTTGCCCTTCCAGTCTATGCCGTTCTTGGGAGGATTCTTGTCGAGGCCTTCCCACCAAACGGTGTTGTTATCCGCATTGTAAGCGACGTTCGTGAAGATCGTGCCTTTCTGCGTGGTGTGCAGCGCGTTGGGATTGGATTTTTCGTTCGTGCCGGGAGCTACGCCGAAGAAACCGTTTTCCGGGTTAACGGCGTACAGCCTGCCGTCCTCACCCACTCTGATCCAGGCGATATCGTCGCCGACGCACCAGACTTTATAGCCCTTCTTTCTGTAAATTTCGGGCGGAATGAGCATTGCGAGGTTGGTCTTGCCGCAAGCCGACGGGAACGCGGCGGCGATATATTTCGTTTCGCCGTTGGGATATTCCACGCCGAGAATGAGCATGTGTTCGGCCATCCAACCTTCGGTCTTGCCGAGATACGAAGCGATTCTGAGCGCAAAGCACTTTTTGCCGAGCAGCACGTTGCCGCCGTAGTTGGAGTTGATGGAAATGATGGTGTTGTCTTCCGGGAAGTGGCAGATGTATCTCTTCTCTTCCGAAAGCTCCGCATAGGAGTGCAGGCCTTTTACGAAATCGCCGTCGCCGAGAACGTCGAGAACTTTCTGGCCGACTCTCGTCATGATGGCCATGTTGAGCACGACGTAGATGGAGTCGGTAAGCTCGATGCCGATCTTGGAGAACTTGGAGCCCACGGCGCCCATCGAATAGGGAATGACGTAGAGCGTTCTGCCCTTCATGCAGCCCTTGAACAGTTTTTTGAGCATATCATACGCTTCGTTCGTTTCCATCCAGTTGTTGATGGGCGAAGAATCGTCCTTATTCTTGGAGCAGATAAAGGTTCTGCCTTCCACTCTCGCAACGTCGTTCTGCGTGGTGCGGTGCAGATAGCAGCCGGGCAGAAGTTCCTCGTTGAGTTTGATGAGGATACCCTCTTCAACAGCCTGCTTTCTGAAAGCGTCGAGCTGTTTTTCGCTTCCGTCTACCCAAACGACTTCTTTGGGATCGCACAAAGCCTTGGTCTCTTCGATAAATGCCAATACTTTTTTGTTGCTTGTCATAATCTTTCTCCTCTATTAAAATTTTTTCTGACGATTTCGGGCGCGGTTTGCGCAAAGTTTCCTTTTGTGAACCGCAACGAGCCTATTTTATACCCAAAAATATAAAAAGGCGGCGAAACGGGGGCATTTCGGAAGTCCTCCCGAACAATATCCTATCGTTTCTCAGTTTGCATTATAACACGTAAAAAGTCAAATGTAAAGTTTTTTTCTCACGCGCGGGAAAGATTTTGCTTTTTTCGACATAAAAGAAGTTTTTTCATGATTTTTACGCCCCGATTATCATATATATTTAATAGGAACATATATTAAAATAATAAGGAAAGAAGTTTCGGGGAAAATATATGGCTTATGCAAAAAAATTTCTGATACTGAAAGAACTCGCGCCCGGTTTTTCCGTAAACGGGAGGCCGCTGAGCGGCATCGCGCGGGCGGAGCAATCCGATTCCGTAACGGAAATCAACCTTTCGCTTATCAATTTCGCGGCAGTAACCGAGGGCGGCTACCGCGCGGTCATCCTCTTTCCCGACGGCAAGATGTACGCGGAAGATCTGGGGCCTTCCCCCTTTTCCTTTTCCAAACGGTACGATGCGGACATACGCCGCGGCGGGTTCGTCTGCATGATCGCCTATATGGGCGAAAACACCGTGCCCGTGGCCTGCGGCGCGGGCGAACTTGAATATCGGCCTGAACGGCTTACGGAGTTTTTGAATGAGAGTTACACGCAGGCGGCGCCGCGCAAAAAACCTCCTGCTGCGGAGGAGACGAAACAGAATATTGCGGAAAAAGCGGAAGTAAACGCCGCGCAAAGCGCGCCGCCGGAAGAGGAAAACGCGGAGGACGTATCCGTGATTCCGGAAACGCCGCCCGTATACGACGATCTCGCCGTGGCGACGGAAAATTACTATTTAAGCGAAGACGCGGACGTCGACGCGCTGAAAATAAAGGAAGAAGGAAAAGATGAACAAAGCGTATATCAATTCGATGACGATACTCATTCTCAAAGCCAGAATGAAGACGGCGGAAAAAAAGAAGAAACGGCGGGGCGCGAAAATGATCTCCACGCTGCTTTCGGCAAAAGCTTCCAGGGCGACTACTACCTGACGGTCAAGGACGAACTCGACAAGATATTTGCCGAATATCCGGAGGAGGACTGCCTGAAAGCGACCATTCCGAACAGCCGCTGGGTAAAGATAGATTATAAAAGCAACTATTACCTCGTGGGGCTGACGGAGGAAAAGGGGCGACCGAAGTACATATGTTACGGCGTGCCCGCGAAATATTCGCCCTATCCCCCGAAAGAGCTTGCGGGCTACTGCACCTTTATCCCCCTTTCCATCTTCGAGATGAAGGGCGACGGATTCTGGATGCTCTTTCAGGACGCGAAAACGGGCGAATGCGTGATAAAGCCGTAAATACATAAAAAACCCCGCCGCTGGATTGCGGCGGGGTTCGATCGTTTTAAAGATCCGTCTTTTCGAAATTCTTCATGGAGCGGAGCGCGGAGAAGGACGTCAATGCGGCGTAAATCAGCGCGGCCGCAGCGAGATATATGAGTTTCGCGCCGAAATGTTCGGGATCGGGCGTATCCAATACGTCGCGCACGAAAGGCACCGCGAAACAGCAGGCCGTAACGGCGGCGACGAACAAAAACAAGGCGACAGCGCCGATCACGAACGGCTTGCCGATCTTTTCGGGTTCGCGGAAATACGGCGGGAAAAAGACGGCGTTGAATATGCCGAGCATGACCAGCCCGTTTGCCGCGAGCACGGCGTTCGCCTCCATGCCAGCGGCGTTCGGCATATCGAGAAACGCCGTTTTCACCGCGGAAAAGAGAGCGCACAGCAGCACCAGCGCCAGCTGCAGTATGACGAAAAACAGCACGCGCGCGAGCGCGACGCTCTTCTTTTCGACGGGCAGGGCGCAGGTAAAGCACAGATCTTTGTTTTCGCGCCCCGTCAGGCATACGAAGTACGCCGCCAGCGCGGAAAAGAAAAACATGACCTCGTACGGGTAGTTCGGAATGAATACGAAGGCCGCGAAAAAGAGGAAGACGACGCAGGTGGGATGGAGCGCCAGCGCGAATTCCTTTTTAATGAGTTTCAGCATGACGCACCCCCTTTTTTTCGGTTTCGAGATGGATCATCACGGCGTCGAGGTCTGCATTTTCGCATCTCAGCGCCCCCTCCGCCGCGCAGCCGCGGCGCACCAGCCCCTCCGCGCCTTCTTTCACGGTTTTCAGGCCGATTACGCAGCCGCATCTTGCGGCATCTGCGGCGGAAGCGAACGTAACTTTATCGTACGCGCCCAGCAGGCCGGCAAGCGGACTTTCGGTGAGGACGCGCCCCTCCGAAATATAAACCACGTCGTCCGCCACCCGCATGAGGTCGGAGGTGATGTGCGTGGAAAAAAGCACGCTCACCCCGTTTTCCCGCGTGAGTTCCAGTACGATATCGCAGAATTCTTCGCGCGAGAGCGGATCCAGCCCGCTGGTCGGTTCGTCCATGACGAGCAGCCGCGCGCCGTGCGACAGCGCAAGCGCGAGGGAATACTTCACCTTCATGCCCTCGGAAAGCTCGGAGGGCTTTTTTTCTTCGTCTATACCGAAATCCGAAAGATATTTCCGATACGTGCCTTCGTTCCAGTTCGGGTAAAACGAGGCGAACGCCTTGCTGACGGCCTTTATCTTTTTAAGGGGATAAAAGCCGAACCCGCCGCCGACAAAGCCGATATCCGACTTGACGGCGGCTTCCTCCGCGGCGAAGTCGCGGCCGAATACCTTTACCCGCCCCTCCGCGGCGATAAGCCGCATGATCGCTTTGAGCGTAGTGCTCTTACCCGCGCCGTTTCTGCCGATCAGACCGCACACGCGCCCCTCGCCCACGGAAAAACTCACGTTGTCCAGCGTAAATTTGGGGTATTTTTTGCAAAGCCCCGTAACTTCGAGCGCGTTCATTCCTTTTCATCCTCTTTCTTGATCTTATAAACTTCCTTAAAAAAGTTTTCGGCGTATTCGAAGGGCTGGATCGCGATTCCCTGCCCCTTGTCCGCGAGGAACAAAAGCGCGTCCCCCGCCTTAAGGCCGAACATCTCGCGCGCCTCCTTCGGTATCACGATCTGCCCTTTCGGCCCCACCTTGACAGTAGCCATGAATTTCCCTTCAGGAAATTTATTTGTCATTTTACAAACCTCCTAAAAGTAAGAAATTTCTTACTTTTCATACTTATGATAACACCTGCGGGATAGCGTTGTCAAGCGTTTTAAATAAAAACGCCCCGCCGCGATCTGCGGCGGGGCGTTCGGCCCTTAACAATTTTTATTCTGGGGTATGTCGGGGAAGGAAGCGAATCCCCTTTCGAGGTCGGCCTCCGTGGGGATATAATCGCTCATGGCGCCGTCGTTATACGCGCCGTAAGCGGTCATATCGAAATACCCCGTTCCCGTAAGCCCGAAGAGTATGACCTTTTTCTCGCCCGTCTTTTTGCATTTGAGCGCCTCGTCGATGGCGACTTTGATGGCGTGCGCCGATTCTGGCGCGGGCAGCGTGCCCTCTACCTTGGCGAACATTTCCGCCGCCTTGAACACTTCGGTCTGTTCCACGGACACGGCGCGCATATACCCGTCGTGATAGAGTTTGGAAACGATCGGGCTCATGCCGTGATACCGCAGTCCGCCCGCATGGTTGGGACTGGGCATAAACCCGCTGCCGAGCGTGTACATTCTCGCGAGCGGGGTAGTCTTGCCCGTGTCGCAGAAATCGTATACGTATTTTCCGCGCGTCATGGACGGGCAGGAAGCGGGCTCGACCGCGATAAAGTCTATGTCGTTTTCGCCGTTGATCTTATCGACCATGAAGGGCGCGATCAATCCGCCCAGGTTGCTGCCGCCGCCCGCGCAGCCGATGACGATATCGGGCGCAATATTGTATTTATCCATGGCGATCTTGCTTTCCAGACCGATAACCGACTGGTGCAAAACGACGTGATCGAGCACGCTGCCGAGCAGATAGCGGCAGTTCGGCGTGTTGACCGCCTTTTCCACGGCCTCGCTGATGGCGCAGCCGAGCGAACCGCCCGTTTCGGGGAACTCCGCGAGGATCTTTCTACCGACTTCGGTCGTATCCGAGGGAGAAGCGACCACTTTCGCGCCGTACGTACGCATGACTTCGCGGCGGTGCGGTTTTTGCATGGAACTCACTTTGACCATATACACCGTGAGGTCCAACCCGAAAAACGCGCACGCCATGGAAAGTGCCGTGCCCCACTGCCCCGCGCCCGTTTCCGTAGTTACCGAGGTCAGCCCCTCCTTTTTAGCATAGTACGCCTGCGCGACCGCGCTGTTGAGCTTGTGCGAGCCGGACGTATTGTTCCCCTCGAATTTATAGTAAATTTCCGCGGGGGTGTCGAGCAGTTTTTCCAGAAAATAGGCGCGCGTCAAAGGCGACGGGCGGTACATCTTGTAAAATTCCCGTATTTCCTGCGGAATGGGGATAAACAGGTTTTCCTGGTCGAGCTCCTGTTCCACCACGTCCCTGCAGAACACGCGGGACAGCTCCTCCGCCGTGCAGGGCTTTAAGGTCGCGGGATTGAGAAAGGGATCGTGTTTTTCCTTCATCGCCGCGCGGATATTCATCCATGCCTTGGGCATCTCTTCTTCGCTCAGATATATTTTAGTGGGTATTTTTTTGTTATTCATTTTTTCTTTCTCCTTTTTTCCGATTTTTAGTTTTAAGTCCGTTTTGCCCCGCGCCATCGGAATTCGGAACGCAATAAAAGTTTATCCATAAGCCTTTCCTTTATACAAAAAAACACGGCAAATATCGCTTGGGACGATATTTACCGTGTTGCCACCCAATTTTACGGCATTGCTGCCGCCTCGTTACCGTACCTGCATACGGCCCCTCTTGACGCAAGGTTACGTCGTTCGCTACTCGCTGCCTTTCGCGCCCGCCCTCAACGGCCCATTCGCCCGGTTTCCGCCGCTGCGTCGCACCGAACCGCAGCTCTCTTAAGACTTTTTTCCGAGTTACTACCCCGTCTCACAGGTTTTTCAGTTTTCTATACTTTAACATACCTTTTCCGCTTTGTCAAGGGTTTTTAAAAAATTTCCGACGCGGAAAACCGCGTCGGAATAACTTTTACAGCAGCATGGTGCCGTCATCGGTAACGATCACCTTGAACATTTCCACCTGCCTGCCCGTCAAGGCGTCGATATACACGTAATACGTGTCGCCGTCCTTTTCGGCCTTGAATTCATAGGTCAGACATTCTGTGTTTTCGCTCTTGGGGATATACGCCATGCGCGTGCCCACGATGTCCAGCGAAGAAGATACCCTGCCCGCCGCCGTCTGCGAAGAGATCGCGGGCGCGGGAATATCCCTTTCCGTATGGTTCATATAATAGGGCGCCGCCTCCATGCCCGTAACCTTGCCCGTTTCCTGACATACGGTGAGCTTGATGAGGTCGCTGTACACGATCACGCCGTCCTGCTCATATGCGAAATTAAGCGACGTTACCGCCTGCGAGCTGCTCGCCCACACGCATTTCATGTTATCGAGCCCGAGGTTCTCCAAAAACGCCTGTCCTACGGGGATCAGGTCCTCTCCGTCGTAGTTGACTGCGGAGCAATCCTTGAAGTAATCGAAAAGCACCACGTGCCCGCCTTTTTTGCTGATTTGCGCAAAGATCTGCGCGCCGTCCGACATTGCCGTGAAATTGTAGCAGTCGAAAAGCCCGCTCGTTTCGCCCGCGTCCTCTATTTCGTTTATACCGTATTCGTTGAAAACCTTTACAAAGACGTCGCGCGCTTCTTCCACGCTCACTTCACCGCCCGAAAGGCCCTTCACTTCCTTTTTGGCCTGGCCGTCGGAAAACGGACCGTCGTAGATGAGTTCGGGATATTCCGCGCTCATGTTCTGCAGTTCCTCCATGCCGCTCAGAAGTTCGTTGCCGTCCTTTTCGAGCTTTTTGAAGTCGTAGCCCTCGCCCATGTTATAGGTGATGCGGCTGAGGCTTTCCTTGAACTGCTTGTTCGCTTCGTAAAGCTGTTTGAGCGACGCGAGGTCGCTTTCGGCCAGTTCTTCTCCGTCGATAAGCTTTTTATTGAGGTATTTCGCAAAATCGCCGATCTGGTTTATAAGCTTGGTCGTATAAAATTTCGCGTCGTCCTCGAGGGGCAGGCGGTTGATGTCGTTTTCCGCCAGCTCGCTCTGCACCGCGAGTTCCACCATATATTTCTGCAGCGCCTCGCCGTCCTTGGTCGCAAGCGCCTTAGAAAGGTTGCTGTCGAGATTGCCTACGTAGGTTACGGTATCGTAATAGGACTTTTCGTACATCGCCGCGAGCTGCTTGTCCGAGGCCGTGGGCATGAAGATGTTCATTGCCAGCACGGAAGAGAGCACCAGCACCGTAACGCCGAGCGAGATGACCGCCGCCATCCAGCCGCCGTAGCCCTTGTTTTCCTTTTTCTTCTTGTTTTTAGAGCGCTGTTTCATCTGCCTTTCCCGCCGTTTTTCGGCCTTGGCAGCCTCGCGTTGCCTGCGCTCTTCCTCGGCCTTTGCCGCGCGTTCGGCTTTGACGGCCGCACGCTTTCTCTCTTCTTCGAGCTTTTTGCGTTCGCGCTCGGCGAGGGCGTTTCTCTTTATCGTTTCGCGTTCGGCCTTGGCGCGCGCTTTCTGCGCCTGTTTTCTGCGCATTTCCTCCGCCTTTATCGCGGCGCGGCGCTCCACCTTGGTCTTTTTCGCTCTGGCGCGGGCGATGCGTTCGTCCGCTTTCTGCTTTTCCCTGATCGCGCGTATCGTTTCTTCGCGTTCGCCCGTCTGTTTTTCGACGGGGTCGCCGCTCGTCGCCTTTTCGGCCTTCACGAGCGCGCTGTTTTTCTTTTCTGCCATTGTTCTTCCTCCGTTAGATCGCGAACACGTGGTCGCCTATGACCACCGTGGTCTGCCTTGAGAATATCCACGAACTCGTCGCCGTGGAAGGGTTGTAGTAATAAATCGCGCCGTAGCTGGGATCCCAGCCGTTCATGGCGGCGATGGCCGCTTTGCGCGCCGTGGCGTTGGGCGTTAAATTGATCTGCCCGTCCGAAACGGCGGTAAACGCGTACGGCTGATAAATGACGCCCGCGATGGTGTTCGGGAAGGAAGAGCTCCTCACCCTGTTGAGCACAACCGCGCCGACCGCGACCTGTCCCGTATAGCTTTCGCCGCGCGCTTCGCCGTAAATGAGCCGCGCGAGCAGGGAAATATCCGAATTGGAATATCCGCTCGTGGAGCCCGAAGACCCGCCGAGGCTCATGCCGAGCGCGGCAAGCGTCTTTTTGCCGACGATCCCGTCGACGACGAGGCCGTTCTTTCTCTGGAAGTATCTGACGGCTTCCCTCGTCTGGGAGCCGAATATTCCGTCCACGGAGCCGCTGTAATAGCCCCAGTTCTTCAGTTTCCTTTGCAGGGTGGTAACGTCGCTGCCGCGGCTGCCCTGCTGCAACACCGCCGCGCTCGCCGTGATCGCGGGCACGTGCCCGATCACGCCGGTCAAACAGAATCCGAGCGTGAATATGATCATGAGCACGGCGGCGGTTTTAACCAGTTTCTTCATCTTTCCTCCGTTAGTTTTTCTTTTTGAAACTCTCGATGATTTCGAGAATCTTGCTTTTGTAAACGTATCCGCACTCCCCGCCCGTGAAACACAAGGGAGGGTACACAACGCACCACCAGTTGTCGCCTTTCCCCGAACCGAGTTCGAGGATCAGCGCGTCGTAGTAGCCCGCGTCAAGGGTGAGGTCTTCGTAGACGCGCGTGGGGAATTCCTCTTCCCGCACGCTCGCCTTGCTGCGATAGGAAAAACCGTTCGCCGCCAGGACTGCGTCCGCCGTTTTCTCGATCTCCCCGAGCAGGTTTTTGAGCGTTTGCTCCGCCTGCGCCTTCGTGCGGCATTCCGCAAGGTAGGGGGTGAGCATTTTCACGACTTCCCCCTTTACTTCGTACTTGACTGCCTGCGCTTCGGCCTCGTTGGAATCCGCGCGGATATGTATCCTCAGATATTCGGTATGCGTTTCGTTATTCTTTATAAACGCAGCCGAGCCTATGATTATTATGGTTAATATCATCAAGATTATGCAGAATTTTTTCATTTTCTTTCCTCCGTTCTCTGACAGTACGTTTATTGCCGCAAATACTTTCATTTATACCTTTAAAAAGAAAAAAGCGCGGAAAATTTTCCGCGCTTTTTATCTTCCGCCTTTACGGCAGCGTTTTCGCTTTCAATACGTTTGCTCCATAGAGTTGGCTCAGCTTTTCAAACGCCGCGTCCCTCGCGCCTTCGCTTCCGAACACGCCGAAGACCGTGCCGCCGCTGCCGCTCATCACCGCCTTGCCGCCGACGGCCTCTATTGCGGCGAGATTTTCCCGTATCCGCCCGTTGAGCTTTTGCGCCGCCTCGGTCATGACGTTGAACAGCGCGCCTTTGAGCGCCGTTATATCGCCCCGCACAAGACATTCCGCCGCCCGCGCCGTGCCGCGCACGGGCGGGATTTTCAGCTCGTCGCAAAGGGCGTAGCAACTGCCCGTGTCGACGGAGCCGGAAACGATCACCAAGAGATACAGCACGGTATCCGCGTTTATCTTTTCCACGCGCTCCCCCCTGCCGCGCATGACGGCGTAGCCGCCCCGCAGCATGTAATTGACGTCGCTGCCGACCTCCTTCGCCACCTCGTCCGCAAAAGCGGCGTCCATGCCGCAGAGGGCGCAGAGCGCCGAAATCACGCCCGCCGCGTCCGCGGAAGAACCGCCCAGCCCCCCGCCCAGCGGGATATGTTTTTCTATAGAAACGGCAGCGCCTCCGCGCAGCCCCGCCTTCCGGAAAAAAGCGCGCGCCGCGCGCACGGCGTTGTTCTTTTCGAAGGGACAATCCGCCCTGATTCCCGTTTCCGAGAGGGTAAAACCTTCGCTTTGAAGGCAAACGGTAACAGCGTCGACCAGATCGATCGACGCCGCAAGGGATTCTATTTCGTGATAGCCCGCCGCCGCGCCCAGAATATCGAGCGTGAGATTGATTTTGGCGGGTACGATTACCGTACGTTCTTTCAATACTCTTTCTTTTCCTGTCTGTAAATTACGATCCGTTCCTTTCCGCTCAGCGGGTAAGAGAGGTCGGCGTTCATCGAGGCGATGGCGTCGGGACAGGAATTGAGGCGTTTCGCCACGTCCCAAAGCTCTTCTCCTTCAATGGGGATATACACGCTGATCGCCGACTCCGCGGGCTTTTTTTCCTCGCCCTCCTCAACTTCGCCTACCACGCTCACGCCTGCCGTCCTCGTCGCCGTTACCCTGAATTTGACGAGCGCGTCCAGATCGAAACTTTCGGGGGATACGATGCGCGCCGAGCTCTCGCAAGCCACGGCTTCCACCGAATAGCGGTTGTCGCCCACGTCGTATTCGAGCGAAGTGCGGAAGGGCGCTTCGAGTTCGGCGGAAAACACCTTGCCCTCGATGTCCTTGCACAGCGCGACCGCCTCCAGCACGCCCTCCGCGGCGATTACGTCGTTTTCGGCGCGCACCGAAGTGAGCGTAACCTTTTCGTTCGCGGTGCACATCAGGCGCGTGCCCGCGGGCAGCGCGCCCGCAAACGCGCCCCTGCCGCCCACGCGCTTTTCAAAAGTCTTTTCGCCCGCGGGGCAGGAGGAAGAACATTCGCTGCGGCTGAGCGTAACCTCGCAGAGCGGGGAATAGCAATCCGAACAACATTCCGTTTCGTTTTCCTGGAAATAGCAGCCGCCCACTTCCACGTCCGCAGAAACGGCAACGGTGCTCTTGCCCGTGTTTTCGTCCACCGCGATGTTGAGGCTGAGATTTTTCAAAGAGGCTTTGCACTGCGCCGCGAAGGACGGGGAAACTTCCTCGGCTTCGAGTTCGTAGCGGAAAGGCAGACATCTCGTTTCTTTTAATATATCACTGTTTTCGATTTTTTGCAACATGCAGACCGACAAAATCAGTTCGCCGTCGCAAATGAGCGTTCCCACGCCGCATTGCGAGGCCGTTACCATGGCGCAGGCGGTATGCAGAACGACGTCGCCCACCGCATAGGGAACTTCGAATTCCTCTTCGAGGGGGAACACCGCTTTGTTCACCTTGGTTTCGCGCACAATCTTGACGTTGGATTTTTTCAGAATGAGGTTTTCGCCGCCCGTGAGCGCCTTTGCGCGCCTGTCGGTATAAAAGCACGTTTCCGCACCCACCACGGAATGAACGACCAGAATGCCGCCGCCTATTTCCGCCGAAGCTTTTTTGACCGAAAGCGAAGTTTCGCTGTACACGCTTTCCGCGAAATCGGTTTTGACGGAGTTGGAAAATTCCGTGCCGCACTCGGCCTTTTTCACCGAGCCGTCCGCCGCGAGGTAAGCCACGCAGAACAGCGCCTTTCCGCTGTAACGGAATTGATCCGCCGTTACCTCTTCCCCCGTGAGGACGGCCTGCGCCGAGACGGAAAGCACTTTGACGACTTCTTCCGCCGGAAGCGCGGTTTTACATTCTATCTTGGTCTCGCTTAAAAGTTTTTTTATTTCGCTTTTATAAACGATTTCTTCGTATTTGGGTTCAATAAACATCTTTTATCTCCTTTTTTTGGTTTGCCGCTGCACAGTATCAATATATAACCTGAAAAAGAAAGATATGACAAATTCGCGCAAAATTTATGAAACAAGCTCCCGCGGGAGGCGCGGCGCCTCCGCCGCGGCCGCGGGCGAAACGGCGCGAAAAAAACGGAGGGGCAGCGCCCCTCCGTTTTTACTTGGAATTTCTCGTGAATACGAGATAGTGCTTGTTGAAGATAAATAAAAACCTGCTCCTGAAATGCCCCGCGAAAGCCCAGTCGTCCTTGCCCATTTTGTCGCAGGTCTTTTCGATCTTCGACCGCTTTTCCTTGCAGCTGACCACTCTGTGTTCGATCATGTTTCCTCTCCTTTGTATTTTTTTAATTAAATTATACATCATAAAGTGATGTAAGTCAATCATTTTACATCACAAAGTGGTATGTTTGTTCTATGAAAATAGCGAAATCGGTGGGAAATAACATCAAGTCGGCGCGAAAAAGCAAGGGGTACACGCAAAAAGAAGTTGCAGCCAGGCTTTTTATGACGCAGCAGCAGTACAGCCGTTTCGAAAACGGCGTTTACGAACTGAGCTACGGGCAGATCATAACGATATGCAAACTGCTCGATACCTGCCCGAACGAAATTTTCGACATAGAATAAGCGCGCGATCCCGCGCGCTTATTTTCGGCTCTTTTCAGCCGAGCGATTTCAGTTTTACCGTGCCGCAGAGAAATTCCGAATAGGAATAAGACGTTTTGCCCTTGAAGTCCTTTTCAAAGGGACTGACCTTAAAAAGCGCGGGGTAGATCCCCGTGAGTTTGCCGCAGTAGCAGAGTTCCTTGTTCCTGCCGAGGTTTACCTTGACTTCCACGTCCTTGCCCGCAAATTCGTTGACGGCTTTTTTCGCATCGTTGATGCCCGAGGTGTTTTTTATCATACTCCGATAATTGCCCCCGGCGCGGATTTTATACCTTTTCCCCTTTAAAAGACAAAACGCGCGTAATTACCGCGCGTTTTCGTTATCGTTTTATCATTTATCGTCGAACTCGTCGTCCTCGTCCTCTTCTTCCTCGTCTTCGTCCTCTTCCTCGAAATCTCTTTCGTCGATCTCGGGGATTTCAAAGTCGTCGGGTTCGTCGGGACCGACGTCGTCCGCTTCTTCGTCTTCTTCGTCGTCGAAGAGTTCGTCAGCCTCTTCTTCCGCCAGACGTGAAAGCGAGAGCATCTCCTCGTCGTCTTCGCAGTCGTCGGCGTCTTCTTCGAGATAATTTTTCCACTCCTCGTCCTTATCGAGGTCTATCTCGTCTTTTTTGAAGTCCATTTCCTCACGGCACTTGGCGCACATCTCTTCCCCTTCCTTGATGTAATTCTGCTTGCAGATGGGGCAAAGTTCCATGGGTTCCTCATCATCTTCTTCTACGGCGAAAACCAGCTGCGGACCTAATTTCAGCTCCGCCTTGCATACATCGCAATACCCCTGGTTCTTATGAATGTAATTGAGTTCGCATCTCGGACATTTAATATAATCTCCCGCCATATCCAAATCCTCTTACTACGTTTTTTCCTTGTTTGCCGGAACCTTTCCCTCGGTTTAACTCCCCCAAAAATCGAGCCGCCGTTTTCATCGGGAATACGTCCGTATACTTATTGTATTGTGCCGCCGCGAAAAAAAGTTACTTTTCAGCGATTTTTTCGGCTTTCGGCTCATCTTTTCAGTATCGCATAAGATTTTAGCAATAAAAGTCCGATTTGTAAACTATTTTTGATATAATTTTTTAAATTTTTTATTTTACTGCACTTTTTCCAAAAGCATTTTATCCGCGACGAGGGCGATAAATTCCCCGTTGGTAGGTTTTTCGGCGCCGATATAAGCCCTCACGCCCAAAATATTGTTTATGCTTTCGATGCGCCCTCTGTTCCAGGCGACTTCTATCGCGTGGCGGATCGCCCTTTCCACTTTGCTGGCGCTGGTGGAATATCTTTCGCCGATCATGGGATAGAGTTTTTTGGTGATGTTGTTGATGATGTCGGGGTTGTCCACGGCCATCTTAACGCCTTCCCGCAGATAAGCATACCCTTTGATGTGAGGAGGTATACCTACGTTTATAAAAATATTGCTTATCTTTTCGTCGAGCGTGTTGCGCCTGACGCCCTCGCCGTAAACGCGCGCCTTCTGCGCCGCCCTGGTTTCGTCGAGGTCGCGAATGCGCTCGATAAGCACTTCGTAAGCGTAAGGTTTCGCGATAAAAAACGCCGCGCCTTTGGAAAGAGCTTTTGCGACGATGTCTTCGCGGACGAACGCGCTCACGAGTATGACCTTTGTTTCCAGCCCCGAAGATCTCAGTTTGTCGAGAATACAGAACCCGTCGAAGCCGGCGAGCAGCAGTTCGGAAACGACGAAATCGGGTTTCTTTTCTTCGATCAGCTTATATCCGCCGATTCCGTCTGTCGCGATGCCGACGACTTCCAGATCGGAAGTTGCGGCAATGATTTTTTGCAGTTCCATGTTCCTCTTTTCGTTATCCTGAATGATAACGATGGATTTCTTCTCCAATGAAACTATCCTCCTTAAAATTTATTTGATTATTCTTTCGCGAAATAACCGTATTCTATTTTACACCATTTTACCGAAAAATAAAAGCATTTTTGAACAATATTTGTCGAAATTTCTTGCTTTTTTCTACTTTTTTTGCCTTAAAGATCAAAAGGGAACGAACTTTGGCGCATAAACCGTTTAATATGTTAAATTATATCCTTTTTTGGCGTTTTGTATACCGGAAAAATAAATAGTCAAAAACTGACGTTTTTTAAAATTCTTGTCGAATTTTATACTTGCCGTTAAGGCGATTTAACGTCAAAAAAACTGCGGCGCAAAGTTGACCGATTGCGCCGCAGTGTAAAGCCGCGGGATTTACACCCGCCGCCGTATTTTTTTTCGAGCATTATTTTTGTTTTAATTTACTAATCATTATATATTCCCGCCCGCGGCCCGACGGACCGCGGAGGAAACAAAAAGGGCGCTTGTGCAAGCGCCCCGATCTATGCCTTGTGTTTTAAGCCTCGTTGAGTTCGTCGATGGCCTTCTGCACTTCCTGTAAAGCCCACATTCCGTTTTTAAGGAGATTTCCCTTATCCGCGGAGGTGTACTCGAGTTCTTCCATTCTGGCGTTTACGCTGTCGATAATCGCCTGTAACTCGTCCTTGTTCTCAGCGGTAACGGCAACGTGATCCACGCCCGTCGGTCCGCCGTATACGAGCAATTCGTTCAGCTCCTTGCTGACGTCCAAATAGTTTTCGTACTTTTCGAGTATCTTAAGCTCGTCCTTGGAAATTTCTTTCTTCAGCTTGTCGCTCAGGCCGTTATACGCCGCGCGCGCTTCCGCGATCTGTTCTTCCTGCTCGAACTTCTTTTCCTCGGCGTCGTAAGTGATCTGCGTTACGTCCGTGGAAAGCGCGCTGATCTTAGAAGAAACCACCGTTACCTTATCGGCGTCTTTCATCTCGCCGAGGAAATAGGTGTTTTTGATATACCAAAGGTCGTCCTCTTCGTCGTCGTCCGTATCCTCCGCGACGACGGTGCCGTCGAGCGCCGCGTAATTCACGTAGCTCAGCCCGTCCGTCTGCGCGTCGAGATAGAACACGTAGCCGCCCGCCGCAACGGGCGCGAACCAGTCGGTAACGACCGCGCCTTCGGAAACTCTGATCTGTTCGGCTTCCGCGTCGGAAACGTCCACTTTCGCAAGTTCGCTCGAAGAACTGATGTAATAAAGATCGTTCCCGTTGAGGAACAGCAGTTTGCTCACGCCGACTTTTGCGACCGTTTCTTTGTTTTTAAGGGCTTTTCCCTCGCTGTCGGAATATTTCACCACGTAATCGCCGTCCACCGCATACGCCGTTCTAAGGTCGGTGAAAAGGGTGGTATCGGCTATTTTATCGGTATTGTCTTCGTATTTGACGGCGTTTTCCGTCTTGGACGACATCAAATCGCTCACTTTCGCGCCGTAGGTTTCCACCTTTTCGCTGTCGAGCGTCGTCGTCTTGGTAAAGAATACATATTCGCCCGTCGCAAGCGTTACCGCATAGGTGGAATCGGGCCCGCGCTGGCCGACTTCGGCGTTTTCTTTGCCCTTGCCGCTTGCGATCTCCGTGCCCTTGTTCGACGCGTCGTCGTTCGAAGGCATATAGCCGTAAAGCACGTTGTAGGTTTCGCTCTGGTTGGTGCTTTCGTTCTTGGGAACGACGGTATACAGCACGGTCGCGCCCGAAAGCGCTTCGTTCGCGACGAACTTGACCGCGGAAACTTCGTCTTCAATGACTTTTTCGGTCTTGGACGAAACGTTGTAATCTATAAGTTCGGTGTCCTCGCTGTTATAGTAGACGAAATGCACGCTCTCGCCGACCTGTACAAATCTGTAATTCGTGGCGTTGCCCTTGACGGTGGTATAGGTGGTGTGCGTTTTTCCGTCGAGCGTGGAAGAACATACGTCCAGATAGTCGGTTGCCGCGGCGCCGCTGGTGTTCTTTTTCACGGACGGCGTGGCGTAGTAAACCTTGTCGCCGTAGATATATACGCCCGCGGTAAGATCCCCCGCCGCAAAGAGCTTGGGAACGACCGTCTGCGCTTCCGCGCCGCCGTCGGCAAGCTTGGACTTTTCCGCAACCATCAGCGAACCTTTGACGGGCGTGCCGAGCTTGTTGTTTTCGGTATACGTTTCCTCGCCGTTGATAAAGTAAACGTAATTTTCCGTTTCCGCGACGAATCCGCCGTTTCTGACGAGCGGACCGGGGCTTGTCAGCGTCACGTTCGACTTCCACGCGCCGCCGCACGCGACCGCGCTTACCGCCAGAGCCGCCGTTACCGCCGCCACCGCTATTGTTTTGAGCAATTTTTTCACCATGTTGATCTTACTCCTGTCAAGCATATCAAAAAATCACCGCGGAACGGCATATTTCCCCCGCCGCGCCGCATATAATTTTAATGCTTATAATGATTTACGCTAATCTATTATATATTAAATTTCCGCACTTTGCAATAAAATTGCGGCAAGTTTTTAAAATTACTGTCGATTTCGGCAGGAAAGAAAAGGCATTTGGGGCATAAGGGCAGGTATTTCAATGGAAAATTTTTCGATCATGAAGATTTTATCGATGCTGGGCGGCGGCGCGGGCGGCTCGCCCGAAACCTCCGCCGAAACGAAGGAAAGCCGAAACGAAGCGCCCCCGCAGACGGAAACGGCGCAGGCCGAAAAGGGCGGCGCGGGAAACGATCTTCTCGGCAATATCGGCTCCGCGCTTTCGCAGGGCGGACTCGGCTCTCTTTTGAACCTTTTCGGCAGCAAGAACGCCCCGCCGCAGAAAGAACAGGCCCCGCAGACGGCGCCCGAACGGATAAAGATCGACGCCAACCCGCTGATCTCCGCCATGAAGTCGCACGACGATTTCATCAAGCGCGTGAACAAAAAGAAATAACGCAAAAAACGGAAAGGCAAACGCCTTTCCGTTTTGTATTTTTTCCGTAAAATTATCTCTTCGAGAACTGCGGAGCGCGGCGGGCTTTTTTCAAGCCGTACTTCTTTCTTTCCTTCATTCTCGAATCCCTCGTGAGGAAACCTTCCTTTTTGACGATGGGACGGAGTTCGGGTTCCGCAACGATAAGAGCGCGCGCGAGGCCGTGACGGATCGCGCCCGCCTGACCGGTGAAACCGCCGCCGAACACGTTGACGTACACGTCGTACTTCGACAGGTTATCCGTTACCGCCAAAGGCTGGCGGACGATGTATTTGAGCGTTTCCAGCCCGAAATATTCGTCGATGGTCTTGCCGTTGATGACGACTGCGCCCGTGCCGCCCGGAATGAGACGCACACGCGCGACGGCCTTCTTTCTTCTGCCTGTTCCCCAATACTGAATTTTTTTCTTACTCGCTGTTTTAGCCATTGTCGTCTACCTCTTATATAAGTTTCAAAGGTTCGGGTTTCTGCGCCGCGTTGTTGTGTTCGGGCCCCTTGTAAACCTTTAATTTTTTGAGCATAGCTCTGCCCAGACTGTTTTTCGGCAGCATTCCCTTGACCGCTTCGTAAACAGCCAGATCGGATTTGTTTTCCATCAGTTTCTTATACGTGATCGTTTTCAGGCCGCCGACGTGTCCCGTATGGTAACGGTACAGCTTGTCTTCCAGCTTTTTGCCCGTAAGAACGACTTTATCGCAGTTTACAACGATAACAAAATCACCCGTGTCGACGTTCGGCGTGAAAGTAGGCTTGTTCTTCCCGCGAAGAATTGCTGCTACCCTCGAAGCGAGCCTGCCGAGAGGCATCCCTTCCGCATCGACCACATACCACTTTCTCTCAACCGTTTCAGCATGCGCCATGTAGGTTTTCATCGTAAATTTCTCCTTGTTTATATCTATTTCGCAAAAAGTTTGTTTTTACACACGATAAAAATTTCGGGGGGCTAATCCTACTTTTGACAAACTTTTCGTTATAAACGCTTAATTATTTTATAATTTTATCGCGTTATTGTCAAGCAAAATTTACTTTTTTCCTTTAAAATTATGGAAATAGTCTTTTTTTTCGGGCGGAACACTATATGTTGTGTAACGCGCCGCCGTATTCCACCGAAAGAAGGCACAATCCCTTTGCGGGCATGGTCTTACCCTCCGCGCGTTTTCCGCCTTCCACGATTTTTTTCACGTCCTCAACGCTCAGCTTTCCCTCGCCCGCCACCGCCAGCGTGCCCGCGACGATGCGGACCATATTGTATAAAAACCCGTTGCCGCACGCCGTAACGGTGATGAAATCCCCCCGCCGCTCCACTTCGAGCGAATAGAGGGTGCGCACCGTGTCCTTTACCGAAGAATTCGCCGCGCAGAAACATTTGAAGTCCTTTTCCCCCACGAGCACCGCGGCCGCGGCGCGCATCTTTTCCGTATCGAGCGGAAGCGTACGCACGGCGTAGCGCTCGTACAGCGGGCGCTCGACGGCGGAAACGTAAAAGGTATAGCGGTAGGTTTTGCGCTTTGCCGAAAAGCGGGCGTTGAAACCGTCGGGCGCGCGGCCGCTTTTGAGAACGCGGATATCTTTGGGCAAAAGCCCGTTGAGCGCCGGGGCGTAATTTTCGGGAGGGATATTTTCCTTTTCGACCGAAAAGGAGGCCGTCTGCCCCGCCGCATGCACGCCGCTGTCCGTTCTGCCGCTGCCCGTAACCGAAATCTTTTCGCCCGTCAATTTAAAAAGCGCGCGCTGCAGTTCCTCCTGCACGCTCGCGCCGTTGGGCTGGATCTGCCAGCCGCAGTAATCGGTGCCGTCGTATTCGATAACGAGATATACGTTCATACCGCCACCCCCAGCACGCCGTTTAAGAGCACCACGCCCGCAATGAGACCGCCCGTGAGCGCAAAACCTATCAGATCGCGGTACGTGAGCCGCATTTTCTTGTATTTCGTTCTGCCTTTCGCGCCCGAATAACAGCGGGCGTCCATGGCGTCGCCCAGCTCGTCCGCGCGGCGGAAAGAGCTGATGAGCAGGGGGATCAAAATGGGCACGAGCGCCTTGATTCGCTTGAAGATATTTCCGCTTTCAAAATCGGCGCCGCGCGCTTTCTGCGCGCTGATGATCCTGTCCGTTTCGTCCATCAGCGTAGGAATAAAGCGCAGGGCTATGCTCATGATGAGCGCGAATTCGTGCACGGGGAATTTTATCCATTTGAGGGGGGTGAGCAGGCTCTCTATGCCGTCCGCGATCTCCACGGGCGTGGTCGTGAGCGTCAGCAGCGCGGTGCCCATGACGACGAGCACGATGCGCAGCGTGATAAAACCCGCCCGCAGCAGGCCGACGTTCGTTATCTCTATAATCCACCATTTCGCGAGCACGGTCCCCTCTTTATTGAACAAGATCTGCAACACGGAGGAAAATATCACGAAAAATATGATGGCCTTGATGCTGCGCAGCACCTTCATGAAGGGTACGCGCGCGACGAGCGTGGTGAGCAGTATGAACGCGAACGCGGCGGCAAAGCCGAGAAAGTGAAACTCCCGCACCAAAAACACCGCCACGATATAGGCGACGGAAAGCACGATTTTCACGCGCGGATCCATCTTGTGCACGAAGGAATCCGCGGGATAATACTGGCCGAAGGTAACGTCTTTCATGCGCGTTCCCTCCATTTTTCAAGCACTTTCCGCGTGAAGTCGTTCACGGTGAAATCGGTATCGACGGGGGTGCCGTTTTTCCTGAGAACGTCTGCGAGATACCCTGTAACGGGCACGTCCAGCCCCAGCTCCGCGAGCGCGGACGCGTCGCGGAAAAGTTCTTTCGGCTCCGCCACGCGGAACACCCTGCCGTGGTCGAACACGGCGACGCGCGTGCAATGTTCCGCCACATTGTCCATATCGTGCGAAACGATAACCACGGTTCTGACGAAACTCGCGTGCAGGGCGTGCAGCAGGGCGAAAAATTCCTTTTTGCCCTTGGGATCGAGCCCCGCCACGGGCTCGTCCAGCACCAGGATCTCGGGCTTCGTTACGATAACGCCCGCGATGGCCGCGCGCCGTTTCTGTCCCCCCGAAAGGTCGAAAGGCGATTTTTCCTTTACTTCCTCATAGTCGAGGCCGACCGTTTCCAGCGCCTCTTTCACGCGGAATTTCACCTCTTCTTCTTTCAGTCCTGGGAAAAAGTTTCTCAGCCCGAAAGCGACGTCCGCCTCCACCGTATCGGCGAAAAGCTGGTATTCGGGATACTGAAAGACCATGCCGATCTTTGCGCGGAGTTTTTTGAAATCGCACTTTTTATCGAGCAGGTCGAATTCTCCCACGCGCAGTTTTCCGCTGCCCTTATCGGCTTTGATAAGTCCGTTCAGATGCTGCACGAAGGTCGATTTTCCGCTGCCCGTGTGCCCGATTATGCCGAAAAATTCCCCCTCGTCTATCGTGAGGGAAACGTCTTTCAGCGCCGCCACGGCGAATTTAGACTTCGGCGAATATACGTGGCTCAGTTTTTCGGCAACGATCTGCATAATTCTTCACCCAGCTGTTCTTTGAAATATACTTTTTTCAAGTCCATGCCGCCCGCGCGCAGCTTGTCCGCGATAAAAACGGGCACGGGTACGTCCAGCTCGTATCTCCGCAGCTCTTCCTCGCGCGAGAAGATCTCTTCGGGCGTGCCCTGCATGACGATCTGCCCGTCGCTCAGCACGATCACCCTGTCGGCGCGGCAGACCTCGTCCATATAATGCGTGATGGTGAGCACCGTCATGCCGTTTTCGCGGTTGAGCCGTTCCACCACCTCGGTAACTTCCTTTCTGCCGCGCGGGTCGAGCATGGCGGTGGACTCGTCCAGAATGAGCATTTCCGGCCTGATCGCCAGCACCCCCGCGATGGCCACGCGCTGTTTCTGTCCCCCCGAAAGGCGAGAGGGCGTGGACTTTCTGTATTCCTCCATGCCGACGGCTTTCAGGGCGAAATCTATGCGTTCGCCGATCTCCTTTCTCGGCACGCCGATGTTTTCGGGGCCGAAAGCCACGTCGTCCTCCACGATGGAAGCGACCAGCTGGTTATCCGGATTTTGGAACACCACGCCCACGCGCTTTCTGATCTCGAAAAGCTTTTGCTTGTCGGCGGTGGAAAACCCGTCCACGAGCACTTCCCCCTCGGTGGGGAGCAGAAGCCCGTTCATGAGCCGCGCGAGCGTGCTTTTGCCGCTCCCGTTATGCCCGATGACCGATACGTACTCGCCCTTTTCGATCGAAAGTTCTATGCCGCCGAGCGCGTCCTTTTTGGTCTGCGGATAGCGGAATTTAACGTTTTTCACTTCAATGAAACTCATAAGCAATATTTTACCATATCCCCGCGAAATACACAATTATTTTTTTGCGCATGGGGAAAAAAAGCGCCCCGCGGCGGCACGGCGGCGCCGACCGAGGGTGTTTCCCGTCCGCGCGTCGGGCGGCGCGGACGGGGAAAGGGGCGAGGTCAAGGCCGCTCCCCTTACGGCGGCGCCGTTCGGTTGCTTTCCTTCGGGCGGTTTCCTTTTTCGCCTCCCGCGTGCGGGAGGACGGACGGAAGGAGGATTGACGCGCGCCCCGCCGTAAGCAGAGAATAATTTTTACGCAAATTTTTGATTTCTATTGACTATTTTTGCTTTTAAATATATAATATATGTGCTTTTACACGTTATACAGGGTTAAAGTTACAAATTTATTTTTTGGAGGCTATATTATGAGCAAGAAAATGACCATCGACGGAAATACCGCGGCGAGCCACGTAGCTTACGCGTTTTCCGAAGTGGCGGCTATTTATCCGATCACGCCTTCTTCGCCTATGGCGGAAGTCGCGGACGAATGGTCGGCGGCAGGCAGAGTCAACATGTTCGGGCAGAAACTCCGCCTTGCGGAAATGCAGTCCGAAGCGGGCGCGGCGGGCGCCGTTCACGGTTCGCTCTGCGCGGGCGCGCTCACGACGACATACACCGCGAGCCAGGGACTTCTTCTGATGATCCCCAACATGTACAAGATCTCGGGCGAACTTCTCCCCACGGTCTTCCACGTCAGCGCGAGAGCTCTCGCCGCGCACGCGCTCAATATTTTCGGCGACCATTCCGACGTGATGGCCTGCCGCCAGACGGGTTTTGCGATGCTCGCCAGCAATTCCGTGCAGGAAGTCATGGACCTCGCCCTCGTCGCTCACCTTTCCACGCTTAAATCGAAAGTGCCTTTCCTGCATTTCTTCGACGGGTTCAGAACGAGCCACGAAGTGAGCAAGATAGACGCCATAGACTACGACGAAATGAAATCGCTCGTGGACATGAAGGACATCGAAGATTTCAGGAGCCGCGCGCTCAACCCCGAACACCCCATCCAGAAGGGAACGGCGCAGAACGCGGACATCTATTTCCAGAACCGCGAAACGGCCAACAAATATTATGAAGCCACCCCCGCCATCGTGCAGGATATGATGGACAAGGTCGCTGCGCTCACGGGCAGGAAATATCACCTGTTCGACTACGTAGGCGCGCCCGACGCGGAAAACGTCGCCGTCATTATGGGCAGCGGCGCGGAGGCCATCGAAGAAACCATCAACAAGATGAACAAGGAAGGCCACAAGGTCGGCGTTCTGAAAGTAAGGCTGTACCGCCCGTTCGCCGTGGACGCGTTCGTCGCGGCCCTTCCGAAGTCGGTGAAAAAGATCGCCGTGCTCGACAGGACGAAGGAACCCGGCTCGCTGGGCGAACCGCTTTATCTCGACGTGTGCTCCGCTCTGCTCGAAAAGGGCATGACGAATATCAAGGTCGTGGGCGGCAGATACGGCCTCGGTTCCAAGGAGTTCAACCCCTCGATGGTGTACGCGGTCTACAAGAACCTCGAACAGAAAGAACCGAAAAACCACTTCACGGTCGGTATTTACGACGATATCACAAACACTTCGCTCGATTTTTCGGAGCAGTACAATGCCGCGCCCGCGGGTACGATCAGCTGTAAGTTCTACGGCCTCGGCTCGGACGGCACGGTCGGCGCGAACAAAAACTCGATCAAAATTATCGGCGATCACACCGATATGTACGCGCAGGGCTATTTCTTCTACGATTCCAAAAAGAGCGGCGGCATAACCGTTTCCCACCTGAGATTCGGCAAGACGCCCATTCAGTCCTCCTACCTCATTGACGCGGCGGACTTCATCGCCTGCCACAATCCCTCGTACGTTACCCGTTACGACATGGTTTCCGACCTGAAAGAAGGGGGCAAGTTCCTTCTGAACGCGGCGTGGACGACGGTAGAGGAACTCGATAAAAACCTGCCCGCAAAGGTAAAGAACGCGCTCGCCAAAAAGCACGCGGAACTTTATGTGATAGACGCTATCTCCATCGCGGGCAAACTCGGCCTCGGCGGCAGGACGAACACCATTCTGCAGTCGGCGTTCTTCCTCATCAACGAGGACATCATGCCCTATGCGGACGCGCGCGACTTCATGAAGAAGATGGCGTATAAGTCCTTTGCGAAAAAGGGCGACGCCATCGTGCAGATGAACTACGCGGCGATCGATTCCGCGGAAGCCAACCTGGTGAAGATCGATTATCCCGCTTCCTGGGCGACGGCCGAAGACGGCGCTCCCATGATGGAAGTGCACGGCGACGACTACTATAAGAACACCGTTCACCCCATTCTCGTGCTCGAAGGCGACAAACTCCCCTCTTCGCAGTTCAACGCGGACGGCTCCGTTCCCACGGGCACCACGCAGTACGAAAAACGCGGCGTGGCGGTTAAAATCCCCAAATGGTACGCGGATAAGTGCATACAATGCAACCAGTGCTCGTTCGTATGCCCGCACGCCGCGATCAGACCGGCGGTCAACGCCGTCGGGGCGGACAAGCCCGCTTCTTACAGCGTGAAAGCGATGACCGGGCTGCCCGGCTACGAGTTCAGAATGCAGGTATCCCCGCTCGACTGTATGGGCTGCGGCGTCTGCGCGAACATCTGTCCTTCCAAGGAAAAGGCGCTCGAAATGGTGCCCTTCGTTTCGCTCGTCGAAGAGGAAAACGTCAACTACAATTACAGCAAACAGTTGCCCGAAGTCGATCTTTCCAAATTCAAGAAAGAAACGGTCAAGGGCTCGCAGTTCTGCCAGCCGCTGTTTGAATTCTCGGGCGCATGCGCCGGCTGCGGCGAAACGCCTTACGTCAAGGTCATCACCCAGCTGTTCGGCGACCGCATGGTCGTCGCCAACGCGACGGGCTGTTCCTCCATTTACGGCGGTTCGGCTCCGACCTGCCCCTATACCAAGAACAAAGCCGGCCACGGTCCCGCATGGGCGAACAGCCTGTTCGAGGACAACGCGGAATTCGGCTACGGCATGAACCTCGCCTACGCGCAGAGACGCGCCAAGGTGGAAGATAAGATAAACGCCCTCATCGAAAAGTGTCCCGACTGGACGGAACTCAAAGAGGCGGGCGAAAACTGGATCGCCAACAAAAAGGACGCCGAGGGCAGCAAGGCGGCGAGCGCGAAGCTCGTGGAAGTGCTTTCCAAGTGCGCGGGCTGCGGCTGCGAGGCGGACGCCATGGTCGAAGACCTGCTCAAAGATAAGGATTGCTTTGTGAAAAAATCCGTGTGGATCTTCGGCGGCGACGGCTGGGCTTACGACATCGGCTACGGCGGTCTCGACCACGTGATCGCGCAGGGAGAGGACGTCAATATTCTGGTGCTCGACACCGAAGTTTATTCCAACACGGGCGGCCAGGCGAGCAAGTCCACCCCGACGGGTTCTATCGCGAAATTCGCCGCGGCGGGCAAGAGAGTAAAGAAAAAGGATCTCGGCATGATGGCGATGAGCTACGGCTACGTATACGTGGCGCAGGTCGCTATGGGTTCGGACAAGAACCAGCTGCTCAAAGCGCTCGTCGAGGCGGAAAAATACGACGGGCCTTCCCTCATCATCGCTTACGCGCCCTGCATCAACCACGGCATCAACATGACGAAGTCGCAGGAAGAAGAAAAGAAAGCGGTGGATTGCGGTTACTGGCAGCTTTACAGATACAACCCCGAACTCGCGCTCGAAGGCAAGAATCCGTTCTCGCTCGACAGCAAGGAGCCGACGGGAGATTATCAGGCGTTCATCACGGGCGAAACGCGTTACGCCGCTCTGATGAAGGCGCAGCCCGCTCTCGCCGCGGAACTCTTCAAAAAGACCGAGGCGGACAGCAGGGAACGTTTGGAAAACTACAAGAAACTCGCGAACAAAGAATAAAAAAAAGCGAAAGCGCCCCCGCGGTAATCCGCGGGGGATTTTTTTATGCTTGACATTCCCTTTCAATACGTTATATAATGAAGAAAAAGATTTGTATGAGGGGGAAAATTTATGAAAAGATTAATCTGCATCGTCAATGCCGTTTTGGCGTTCGTTTTGTTTTTGGCCACGTTCGGTTATGTCTTTTTTTTGTACGGAAGGACTTATTATATGAACGGCAGCGATTTAGGCATTTGGATTTTTTTAGCCGTATTGCAGATTCCGCTGTTTTTTCTTTCCGTGTATCTTATTCACAATAAGCATCGCAGCAAAATACCTCTGCTGTCGGGCGCGGTATTTTCGCTTATCGTTTTCGTTATTATCGGCGGCATAACGGCCGTTCTTTTGATTACGGACAATTTCAAAGGCATTTCTCCGCAGTTTTGGTCTACGCTGATCGTGCCGCTTATTATGAGCGGGCTTTACTTTTTCGCGGCTTTCAAAAAGGAAAACGTTTGATTTAACGATTAAAAACCGCCTTTACAGGCGGTTTTTTTTATTATATTTATTGTGGATAAATTGTGGATAACTATTGACCAAACGGGAAAAATGCTTTACAATATATAATAGGATATTCAGGGAGAGAAAAAATGAGCGAACTTTCCGCTTTGATAGCGACCTATCTTTTATATCTAAAAATGGGGAAAGAAAGCGCTCTCGACGAAATTTACCGTTTGTGTTCGTCGAGAATGTTCGCGCTCGCCCTCGGTATTTTAAAAAACCGCACGGACGCCGAAGACGCGGTGCAGAACGCCTTCGTCAAGGTAGTGGAAAACGCAGATAAATTCAAAGGCGGCAACGGATACGGGTTCGTTATGAAAATAACGCAGAACGCCGCCCTCGACCTTTTGAGAAAGAAAGGCAGGCACGCCGAAATCAATATCGACGATTGCTTTTCCATCACTTCCTACGACGCGTACGACGAGGATAAAAAAGTTACCGCGATCACGCTGGAAGAGGCGATAAAGCAACTTCCGATAAGGGAAAAAGAGCTCATATATTACAGATATTATCTCGATCTGACCATCCGCGAAATCGCGGGCAAAACGGGTTCGAGCAAGTCGCAGGTGCAGCGCGATCTGGACGAGGCGGAAAAAAAGCTGAAAATTTTTCTGCTTTCGGGGACAAAAGGGCGTATAGAAACGTTGTAATGATGATGAAGAAAGACATGCAGCTCGAAAACTTGATGCAGAATTACTTTGACGGCGTAAACGTCGGCCGCCAGGTTCTTCTGCCCGCCAGAGCGGCGTTCGCGGAGAGAACGCGCAGAAAGAAAAGGGCCAAATTTACCTTGCGGCTCGTTTCTTCTTTTGCGTGCGTTCTTATTTTGGCCGTGGCCGTTCTCGCGGCGAGCGGCGTTTTCGGCGGCATTTCCAAAAAACCCGTTTACTACGGCGCGGACAGCGTGCGCGGAGAGTATATGACGTATTCCCAACTGCGGGAACTCGACGAAAACGTGTTCCGCGATTTTGAGTATTTCGAATATTCCCCCAACGCCACGGCCTCCTACACCGCTTATTTCGACAAAGAAAGCGGCCGGCTGCGCTATGTGGAAGTAGCCGCCAAAGTGATAAACGGCTACGGCATGGAAGATCTGGAAATTTACGTGGAATTCAGCGGAAAAGAAACCTATGACGGCTTCAAAAAATATTACGGCCTCGAAGACGAAAAGACCGTCGCGGGGCTGGAAGTGAAATATAAAACGGAATATATCGACGCCGAATGGGTATCCTCCGGCTACGCCGAAAAAAACGCATTAAGGTACTTTATCGACGTTACTTCCCCGTTCGCCAAGAGCCTGGATAAATATATTTCCAAACTTTTATAAAAATTTTTCCGTTTTTGCGGGACAAACGCCTTTCGGATTTCGTTGTAATAGCGAAATCTTTGATAAGGAGAAAAAAATTATGAAAAAATTGATTCGTTATGCAGCTCTCGCCGCGGCGAGCGTGTTGGTGTTCACAGGTTGTGCGGGCAAGGGCGGAAACTACTACCCGGACATAGGCGAAGATTACGGCCACGACTACCGCTACGATTCCGTTTACGAACAGCCCTTCAAGAACGTGGCGGACAATCCCTCTTCCTATTTTACGCTCGACAGAAACACCGCCAACTACACGCTGATGCGCCGCACGATCAATAACGGCTATCCCGTAAACGCCGATTCCGTGCGCGCGGAAGAATACATCAACTATTTCGATTACGATTTTGCCGCGCCTGCGGCGGGCGACGACATCGCCGTTTATACCTATCTTTCCGACTGCCCGTGGAACGAAGATCATAAACTGATCACCGTCGGCGTGAAGACAGAGGAAGTGAGCGTGGACGCGGCGGCCAGCAATTACGTGTTTCTGATAGACGTATCCGGTTCCATGGACGGCTATGACCGACTCGGCCTTGTAAAAACCACGCTGAAAACGCTGGTAAACAATCTCGGCGAAAAAGACAGAGTGTCTATCGTAACGTATGCGAGCGGCACCGAGGTCGTGCTCGATTCCACGCCCGCGAGTGAGAAAAACAAGAAAAAGATCATATCCAAAATAAATAAGCTTACGGCGCGCGGCTCCACCAACGGCAGCGGCGGTTTGGAACTCGCTTACGCGCAGGCCGCGGATCACTTTATCGCAGGCGGCAACAACCGCGTGATCATGATGAGCGACGGCGACTTCAACGTCGGCATTTCGGACGGCACGCCCTTAAAAGAATTCATACAGGACAAAGCGCAACGCGGCGTTTACCTCACCGTGCTCGGCTACGGCATGGGCAATATGCGGGACGATAATCTGGAAAGCCTGGCACGCAACGGAAACGGCAACTACGCTTATATAGACAGCGCCGAAGAGGCGGAAAAACTCTTTGACAAAGATATTGCGGGCATGCTCGTCGCCGTGGCGAAAGACGCGAAAGCTGGCGTTACGTTCACGGAAAACGTGGAAAAATACCGTCTGATCGGCTACGATACGAAACTTATTTCAGAGGACGATTTCAATAACCCGGAAAAGGACGCGGGCGAAATCGGTTCCAACCTGACGGTAACCATAGTATATGAAATTCAGCTGAGCGAAAACGCGCAGCATAACGCACGGCTTGCCGATCTTGAAATCCGCTACAAAGACGTTTCCGACGGAGAAAAGGACAGATCCGTAAAAAATTTCGTAAACAACGATCCCAATCCCGACGCACAGACGACCTTTATTTCCTGTGTGGCGGAATACGCTCTTCTGCTCAGAAATTCCGATTATAAGGGCGCGGCGAGTTTCGAAAACGTGCTCGAAAGGCTGGAAACGATAGGGACGTATATAAATAACGATTACTTCAAACAGGAATTCGTAACCCTTGTACGGAAAGCGAAGACGATTTACGAAAGTCAGCCGCAGTAAATCGGGATAAATATCCGCCGTGCGCTGCCGCGGCCCGTCAACCCCGTCTAAACAGTAAAAAACGCCTCCGCGGCTGCGGGGGCGTTTTCATATATATATGATTTTCTTTCCCTGCGATACGGCGTATTTCACCGTATTATAGGTGCCGCCCGCGCTCTTGTTGAGATAGGCGAGCACGACCTCCGATCTGTCCACCATATAGGCGTTTCTCTTCATCATACAGCCCGGATAATAATTTTCGCTCACGGCAACGCGCTCGTCGCAAAGCGAGCACATATAACGGTATATCTCTTTATCGCGCGCGCTCCATTTTTCGCTTTGATTTTCATAAGGCGCACAGCCGATCAGTTTCAGTTTATACTTTTTCTTCAATAAAAACAGCGTGCGAAAACAATAGGTGTCGAAACCGAGCGCCAGACCGAGATAAAAAGTCCTGTATCCCCTCTCTATCAGGGAAACGAGGATATCCTGCAGTTTTTTATCGTCTATGCCGCGGGACATATCCCTGTGCCCCGTTACCGCGACGGCCTTTACAGCGGGCATTTTCTCTCCTTACCGTTGCCGCGCGGATATTTCGGCGGCGTTGCGCCCGTTTTGCGGACGAATATCATTTCTCGTTTCGCCTCCCCGAGCTGTTTTTTCACCGTATACTCCACTTCGCCGCCGAGTATTTTCAGCGCGGACGCCGCCTCTTTCACCTCTTCTTCCGCGTCCGCCTTGAACGCCACGAATACGCCTCCTTTTTTTACGAACGGCAGGCAGTATTCCGCAAGCGTGTTCATGCGGGCCACGCCCCGCGCCGTAACGATATCGAAACTTTCCCGCATCTCCCCTTTCGCCAGCTCTTCCGCCCGCCCGTTTATCACCTTTACGTTTTTAAGATCCAAAAGCGCGGCCGCGCTTTTCAAAAAATTACACTTCTTTCCCGTCGCTTCGAGCAGCGTAAAGGAAATATCCTCTTTCACGACCGCCAGCGGCACGGCGGGCATGCCGCCGCCGCTGCCCACGTCGAGCAGCGTTTTTCCGCACAACTTATCCACACAAAGAAGACTGTCTATAAAATGTTTTTCGTATACCTCTTCCTCCGTCGTGATGGCGGTTAAATTGTATTTTTCGTTTTCCGAGGTCAAAAACGCGTAAAACTTCGCGAATTTTTCCGCCTGGGCGTCTGTGAGCGATATGCCGTATTTTCCGAAAAGCTCTTTCATAGTAAAGATATTAACATATTTTCGGAAAATACACAACGAAAACAAAGATATTCACATTTCTTTTCCACAGCGTGCGGAAAACTTACCCGTTTTCTGACGCGGGAAAAAATGCGCCCGCCCCGCCTCTGCCTTTCAGAACCGAAAGCGCCGTTCTTCCACAAGCTTTTCACAGCTTGTCCACAAAACAAATCACAGTTTATCCACTTTAAAACGTCAGTCTATACATAGCGGAAACGGCGCTTTCCACAAATATACACCGCCTTATAATAATGACTACTGATTTAAATTTAAAAAAAGAAATAATATCCTTTCCTTAAAAAACGGACAAAAAAGAGCCGCATTTTATTGATTTTTTTCAATCTATCATATATAATATAATAGAATATCGAAACGACAGTTTACGGAGAAATTTATGAAGATCATTTGCGACGGTTTGGACCTTTCGGACGCGGTGCTTAAAGTAAGCAAAGCGCTCGGCGTAAAAAAGACGAATCCCGTTCTGGAGGGAATATATCTCAAGGCGAAAGGCGATACGCTTACGCTCGTTGCCACCGATACGGAACTGACCATCGAAAAAAACGTGAGGGCGGAAGTCCTGATGGAGGGCGAAACCGTTGTAACGGGCAAGTTCTTCGCGGAATTCGTCAAAAAGCTGGAAAACGAACAGGTGGAGCTTTCTCTGGCGGATGAAAACCAGCTTAAAATAAAATACTCGGATTCGGAAAGCGAGATGCAGTGCTTTTCCGCCGAAGAGTTCCCGCGCGCGGATAAAAAGATAAACGACAATTTCTTCGTGATGAAACAAAGCGATTTCAAACGCCTGACCAACATGACGGTTTTCGCCTGTTCGCAGGACGACAGCCGCCCCATATTAAAGGGCGTACTCTTCGAGATCGCCAACGCCAGGGCTACGGCGGTCGCGCTGGACGGCTTCAGGCTGTCGCTCGCCCGCGCGGACGTGAGCGGTTTTTCCGCGGAAATGAAGGCCATAATCCCTTCCCGCACGCTGATGGAAATCGTGAGGCTGCTCGATAAGGACGAAGAGGATTTAAAAGTAACGCTCAATAAAAACACCCTCATGGTGGAGACGAACGGCACCACGCTCATCTCCCGCCTGCTGGAGGGCGAATTTATCAATTACAAGCAGATCATTCCTTCGGAGTTCGTAACCAACGTAAGGGTGAACGTAAAGACGCTCGCCGCCAGCGTGGAAAGAGCGTCGGTGCTCGCGCGGAGCGACAGGATCTCCATCGTCAAGTTCGACATCAAGGAAAAGTTCATGTACGTCATCTCCAAGAGCGAGATAGGCAACGTGAACGAGCCGGTGAACGTCAATATGGAGGGCAAGGACATAACGATCGCCTTCAACTCTAAATACATTACGGAATTTCTGCGCATCGCGGAGGACGAATTCATCAATATTTACTTAAATTCCCCCATCGCGCCCTGCATAATCAAGCCCGTCAGCGGGGATAATTACCTGTATTTGGTGCTGCCCGTGAGAATTAACGCTTAAAAGATTGACAAAAAAAGAAAACTTTACTATAATAAAAAAACGCAAAACTACTAAAAAGAGGACGGAATAATATGAAAAGAACATATCAGCCCAAAAAAAGACAGAGAAGCAAGGTACACGGTTTCAGAAAGAGAATGAAGACGAAGAGCGGCAGGAACGTTTTGAAAAGACGCCGCAATAAGGGCCGCCATAAGCTTTCCGCTTAAAATTTCGGGGCAACTTAATTGGAATACAGATTAAAAAGAAGTGAGGACTTTGACAAGGTTTTTAAAAAAGGAACGAGAGTGTTTTCGAACAATCTTACGTTGATTTACTTTGCCGCCGATACGAAAAAAGTAGGATATGCCGTGGGAAAAAAACACGGTTCCAGCGTGAAGCGAAACAGGATCAAACGTCTTTTGAGGGAAGCATTCAGAAGTTACTTTTCCTTCGTAAAAGACGGCTTCTTTTTTGTTTTTATCCCGAAAGTCAGGGAAGAATATTCCCTTGCCGAATTTAAGAGTAGCATGGGCTACATGCTGAAGAAAGCGGGACTTTTCAAAGATGAAAAAGATCGGAATATTCCTCATTAAATTTTATCAGAAATGCATATCGCCGCAGCTTGGCAGCAATTGCCGCTATACGCCGACCTGTTCGCAGTACGCTTTGGAAGCCATTTTAAAAAGGGGCTTTCTCGTCGGCTGCGTTTTGGCTTTCTGGCGTATTTTGCGTTGCAATCCTTTTTCAAAAGGCGGGTTCGACAAAGTGCCCGACAAAAAGAGCGTTGTCAAGTGGGTATATTAAGGAATTAAAAGATGAATTTGACAAATATACTGGCCGCTGTAGCGTATTACAGCTTTAAAGAGCCGACGATTTCGGGGCTCAACAGCTGGATCGCCACGTTTATAAACTGGTTCCCCACCATCGTGCTCGGCGTAACGATGTTCACGCTCGCGCTGAAACTCGTAACTTTTCCCCTCGACTTTTATTCGAGGGCGTCCATGCGCCGCAATTCCCTCAAAATGGAACAGATGCGGCCGCAGCTCGAAAAACTGCAGAAACAATACGCCGGAGACAAGCAGACCTACAACATGAAGATGGCCGCGCTCTATAAAAAGGAAGGCTATTCCATGTTCGGCGCCTGTCTGCCCTCCATCATAACGCTGGTATTTTTTATCATCGTACTGAACGCGTTCAGCCAGTATTCCACTTATCAGAACATCAAATATCTCTACAATATGAACACCGCTTTCAATTCCGTGGTGGACGAGGGCGTTCTGGATGTTGATAACTACATCTGGCACAACGAAGAAGGCAAGGTGGTCATAGACGACAAAGCGGTGTTTGCAGAGGCTGAAAAGCAGGAAGATTTTCAGGAAAGCGGCACGTATACGCTCACGCTTACGACCGAACCCGCGCTGAAAGTCGTTTACGATTTCAAAGAGGCGGAGGACGATCAGAGTATCGGCACGGTAACGTATTTTACCGAAGGCGGCTATATAGAATACAATAAAATCATCAAAAAGACGGTAAACGGCGAAACTTCCGTTTACGATTTCGCCTCTACGAGGCCCGAACTGGACGTGGAAGCCTTCAAAGCCAAAGGAATGAAGAATTCCGCGGGACAGACGTTTGAAGAGTATTTCGCGGAGGAGCAGAAAAACGACGCCGCGCTGACAGAGGACGCTGCGGTTTATAATTTCGTGCTGGATATACAGCAGACCCGCTCGGCTGAAAAATACCGCGAGGAAAAGGAAAGCTTTTTGTGGATCAAGAACATTTGGATGCCCGATACGCCTTTCCAGCACCCCGTGTACAAAGATTACAATACTTTCAATTCAAAATACAATCTTTCCAAGTATACGTCCGATCCCCTGCAATACGATAATTTGACGGCCAAACTCGGCACGGAAAAAGAACAGGTGAACGGGTATCTCGTGCTCGTGGTGCTGACGGCGGGATTTTCTCTGCTGATGCAATGGGTGATGTCGAGAGGCCAAAAGGCGCAGATGGAACTGCAGAGCGTGGACGGCCAGGGCATGATGACGCAGAAAGTGATGATGTGGATGATGCCCATCATGATGGGTTTCTTCTCCCTCATGTATACGGCGGCGTTCTCGATATACATTATCGTAAGCAACGTGGTAAGTATGCTCACCACCCTGCTCATCAATAAGGTGGTGGATATCCGTTTCAAAAAGGCGCTCGAAAAGCAGGGCGAAGAATTTGAAATGCCCGATGCCGACGACGAGCCGAAGAAAAAGCGCCGTAAAAAGGACAAGCGCGAACTTACCCCGAAAGAGAAAAAGGAAAGGGCAAAGGCGAACAGGATCGTCAAAAAGGTCGTTCTGGAGCGTACCGAACGCGGCGTGGACGATAAGAAAGACGGGGACGAAAAGTAAAAAAACGCATACGGCGTTTTGTAAATAGCGGCGAAAAGCCGCAACGGAGGAAAAAATGGTTTTTAAAGGTAAGACGGTGGCGGAAGCCATCTCGGCGGGACTGAGCTATTATTCCATCACGGAAGAACAGGCTGAAATCAAAGTTCTCGCCGAAGAAGTGAAAGGTCTTTTCGGCAAAGTGAAAAAGGAAGCCGAAGTGGACGTATCCGTCAAACTTTCCGGCGGCAGCAGGGCCGTGCAGTTTTTGGAAGGTTTGTTCGAGAAAATGGACCTCAGCGCAAAAGCCGAACTCGTGAGCGAGGGTGAAAACATTGTCATCAACGTGATCACTACTTCGTCCTCCGCGGTCATAGGATACCGCGGCGAAGTGCTCGACGCGTTGCAGGCGCTTGCGGGGGCGGTTGCGAATATCGGCAACAAGAACTATAAGCGCGTGGTTGTGGACTGCGAAGGTTACAGGGAAAAGAGAGAGGAAACGCTCGTGAACCTGGCGAATAAACTCGCGGACAAGGCGGTAAGGCTGGGCAGAGACGTTTCTCTGGAACCGATGAATCCTTACGAAAGGAGGGTGATACATTCCACGCTGGCGGCGAGCGAAACCGTTACCACGGCGAGCGAAGGAAAAGAACCGAACAGACACGTGGTGATCATTCCCAACGAAAAGAAACCCTACGTGAAAAAATATAACGACAGAAACCGCGGCGGCAACAGAAATTACGGCGGCCGCAGGGACGACAGACGCGGCGACAGGCGCGACCGCGGCGGCAGAGGCGGAAGAAGCGGATTTTCCTCCCTCGGCAGAGAACCCAAGAAAAAGCCGACCACATTCGGAACCTATCTCGGCAACAGCCTGAAAGACGAATAAAAAATTCCCGCCCGAACGGCGGGAATTTTCTTTTAATCGAATTTTTTCATATATACTACGGGATAGGGATTTCCCTGTCCGTCGACCTCGCTCCTTCCGACCGCGGTAAATCCCATGTGCTCGTAAAAACCCTTTGCAAGGGGATTTTCTTCGTTAACGGTCAGTTCGTTTACGGAATACTTCTCGGTCGCGTGTAAAAGAAGGGCTTTTCCGATGCCTTTCCCCCGCATTTCGGGCGCGACAAACAGCATTTCTAACTTTTGTCCCTCTGTGCCCATAAAGGCGGTCGGCCGGCCGTTTTCTGTTGCTATAACCAGGCGCGAAACGCCCGCGAGCGCCTGCGGAACGAATTTTTTTATTTCGAGAATTTCACTTTCCGATAAGAACGTATGGGTAGAGCGTACGGAATTTTCCCAGATCTGCAATAGATCGGTTATGAGGGCGGACGGTCTTTCGGTTGCTTCAAATATTTTCATGCTTTTACTTTAACATAAAATGCAGAAAAAGTAAATCCCCGCCGGAAAAATTTATCCGGCGGGGATCGTGTGCAAAAAAATTTTTAACGAAAAGTAGTTTATCGAAAAATTTTTGCTTAAATTCGGTTATAGATCGTCTGCGTCCTGTACGGGTTCGTCGAACATATCGTATAAGTTTATTCCCGTATAGGAGCCTGTTACGTCAAAATTGCTTTGATTATCTGCAATTCTTTTCCTGACTCGTTTTCTTGCCTTTTTCAGTCGTGCTTTTGGCATTCTTCGCGTTCTTAACGTTTTTCATTACGAAATTATCTCCTTTAATTTAACTTTAATTTGACAAACCCCTGCGAAGAATTGCAAAGCGGGCATACATTCCACGCTTCTTCCCTCGCTTCAACGTGTCCGCAAACCGAACATTCCCAGTAGGTAGGCTGTTTCGCTTTGAAAAGCGTACCGTTTTTGAAACTTTCGTACAGATACTTGAATTTGAGTTCGTGCTCTTTTTCGACTTTTGCTGTTAGTTCAAATTTTTTCGCGATCCCGGTGAAACCTTCGTTCCGGGCGATCTTCGCGAATTCGGGATAAACTTTATCCGCTTCCTCCTTCTCCGCCAGCATTGCTTCTCTTAAACCGTCTTCGATAGTTATCTTTTCGAACGGATATCCGGCGCAAATATCGATATTGTCTGCGCTGCCGCCGTTTTCCGTTAAAAGATGGTAATAAGTTTTGGCGTGCTGAACTTCGTTTTTGGCAATCGTTTTCAGTTCGTCCGCAAGAGAGTTGTAACCTTGCTGCATACACATATCGGCTATAATCTGATAGCGTAAGCCCGCTTGCGATTCGCCCGCAAAAGATCTTGCGAGATTTTCAAAGGTCGTTGAGTTTTTCATCTCTTTTTCCCCCTCGTTATTAAGATGCGCAATGTTTTTGTTATTATACACGGAAAGTGAAAATATTTTGTCATTTGTTTCAAATGCGCGCGCATTTAATAACTGTGCTTAGTATGTACGGGAAAAGAGCGTTTATGCGCGAAAATAAAAAAACGTCGGAATTTTTTCCGACGTTTTTTATCTTACGCAAATTCTCGTGGCCGGTACGGCGCCCGAAAGCACTTCTTTGATGGAATATTTGCCGTTGGCAATGATGACTTTCGTGCCCTGTTTCACGGCGTCTTTTATATATTCGAGTTTTGCGCCCGCGCCGTTCGCGCCCGCGCGCGACGCTCCCGAACAGAAACCTTTATAATAATCTATGTTTTCCAGCACCTCGCAGACGTCCTTGCCGCCGATTTCCTCCACCAGTTCGCCTTTTTTCAGATCCTTGTATATGCCGTCCGTGCTGGTCAGGATAAGCAGCGTTTCCGCCTTTACGAGACAGGCGATCTGCGCGGCGGTTTCGTCGTTATCCACGCATTCCACTACCTTTTTATGCGCGCTCAGAAGGGCCTGTATCTCCATTTTGCGGTTTTCCTCGGCGCACACCGCGTCGTTATAATTGACGATGGGTATGGCGTTTTGCTCCTTGCAGCGCAAAAGCAGGGATTTTAAAAATTCCCGCTTTAAGGGATCGTTGAAGTGCTGATGTACGACCAGCACCTGGCGAATGGAATAGCGCGGATCGACGTACTGACGGTAAGTGGACATGAGTATGGACTGTCCCTCTGCGGAATAGTCCGCCTTGACGTCCTCCATTTTTCCCTCGAGTTCCCGCCCGTGCCGCCTGAGATAATCAAGCCTGCCGATCTCGGTCGCGCCGCTCGTTACCCAGATATAGCCGGGCTTAAGCTCGCGCGAAAGCCGCGCGATGCGCGTGTAATCGGGGATCTGCGCCTGTTTTGCGATGAGGGCCATGGAGCCTATTTTTCCGACGAGTTCCACATCGAATTTCATTCGTATTTCCTTCCTTTATTCCGTGGTTACCGCTTTTATTCCCTTGAAATAGATGTCGTACATCAGATCGATATCGCTGTCCTTGATAAATTCGTCGGGCTGATGTATGCTGCTCTCTTCTCCCGGAAATTCCGGGCCGAACGCAGTACCGCATTCGAAAACGGAGGCGAACGTAGCCCCGCGCTGACTGATGGGCCGCAGGTTCTGTCCCGTGGCTTCGTTATACGCTTTCATCAGTTTCTGCACCGTTTCGCTGTCTTTCGGCACGTATAGCGGATCGCGGTTCTTGAAAAATTCGTATTTTACGTTCATCTTGTCGAAAATAGGAAAAAAATCCTCCGCTTTCATGCGCGCGGGCACGCGGAAGTCGGCGGTGAGCACGATCTCGCCGTCGGTCTGCGAAACGAGGTCGGGGCTGATTGTCGCCATGCCCGTTTCGTTGCCCTGCGCGGTAATGCCCGCCTTGTCTTCGAAAATATCGATAAGCGCGCCCACGTTTTCGCCGCAGTCAGCCATATAGCGGAGCAGGGGCAGTATGGCGTTTTTGCCGAGTTCGGGCATGGAGCCGTGCGCGCTCTTGCCGAAACTCTCTATTTTATCCCCCGTCGCCTTTAACCCGTGTTTTTGCAGCAAAGCGGGATCGGTCGGCCCGTTCGCGCAGGCATAGGCGCATACGGCGTTGACCACCGTGCCGCCCGACAGGTTTTTGAATTTTCCCGCGTACGGCAGATGAAATACCACTCTGTTCGGCCCCTTTTCCGCATAGACCACGGGAAAATCGCCGTCGGGAGAGAAACCCCATTTCGGAAACGTGCCGCCGTTTTTCTTATAATGTTCTACGTCCGCCCAGCCCGATTCTTCGTTGCAGCCGACGAAAAAACGCACTTTTTTATTGAATTTCGCGCCGCCGTCCTTGAGTTCTTTGAGCGCGTAAAGGCAAAGGAGCGTAGGCCCCTTGTCGTCCGTGGTGCCGCGGCCGTAATACTTGCCGTCTTTCAGCGTGAGCGTATACGGGTCGGTGTGCCAGCCGTCCCCTGCGGGAACGACGTCGAGATGGCCTATGATGCCGAATTCCTCGCCCTCGCCGCAGGTCAGTTCGCCTATATGATTATCGTGATTGACCGCGGTGAAGCCCATGCGCGCGCCGATCTCTAAAAACAGATCGAGCGCGGCCTTGACTTCCGCGCCGAACGGCGCGTTTTCCCGCGGGGCGCCCTGCACGCTCTTTTTGGATATGAGTTTAGCCAGATCGTCAATATAAAGCTGTTTGTCTAACATGTTCCGCCTTCCATGAGTTTATGGTATTATTGTATTCCATTTCGGGAAAAAATGCAAAAGAAACGCGGGGAAAATTCAAAATTTTATGCCGAAAAGGGATTTTGCGGAAGAAACGATTGATTTTTTATGAAAATATGGTAAAATTGATACGTATGGAAGATAAAAACATTCACAGCGGGCACAGACGGCGCATGACGGAACGGTTTCTGAAATATCCCGATTCCCTGAGCGAACACGAGGTGCTGGAGATCATGCTCTATTCCGCTCTGCCGAGAAAGGACACCAATCCGCTGGCGCATAAGCTTTTAAGGACGTTCGGTTCCCTGAAAAACGTGCTTTCCGCCGACGCGGAGGTGCTGAAAAGCGTGGACGGGGTGGGCGAAAAGACCTGCCTCGCCATCAGGCTGTACGCCGCGCTCGCGGAACGGCTGGCCGGGGAAAAAACCCGCGGGAAGGAAAAATTTATCTACATAAAGATGAAAGAAAGGCTCGCCGAAGAGTTCGGCGCGCTGGAAGAAGAGGTGTTTTCCCTCTATCTTCTCGACGAAAAGAGCTTTATCCTTTCGAAAGCGTCCTTCGCCTGCGGACTGAAGGACGAAGTTTTTATCGATCCGAAAGAACTGGCGCAGAGCATAATCGTCGCCCGCCCGAAACGCGCGGTGGCGATCCACAATCATCTGAGCGGCAATCCCTCGCCCTCGAAAAAGGACGACGAAACGACGGAGAAATTATATAAACTTCTGGCGCTGCACGGCGTGGAGCTTTCCGACCACGTGATCGTTGCGGGAAACAGAACGTACAGTTATTATTACAGCGACAGGCTGGAAGAAATAAAACAGCGGTAAAAGGAGAAGACATGGCAGACAAGGTTAGAACGAGATTCGCGCCCAGTCCCACGGGATATTTGCATATCGGCGGACTGAGAACGGCGCTTTACGGGTTTTTATATGCGAAACAGCGCGGCGGGGACTTTATTTTGCGGATAGAGGACACCGATCTGCAGCGCTATGTGGAGGGCAGCGTGGAAATCATTTACGACACGCTGAAAGATTCCGGAATCGTCTACGACGAAGGTCCCGACGTCGGCGGCGGTTACGGCCCCTACGTGCAGAGCGAAAGAAAGGACATCTACACCGAATACGCGAAAAAACTGGTGGAACTCGGCGGGGCGTATTATTGTTTCTGCGATAAGGAACGCATAGAGTCGCTGCGCGACGGAAACGGCAACTGCCGTTACGACAAGCATTGCCTGCGCCTTTCGAAAGAGGAAATAGAACAAAAGCTGAAAAGCGGCGCGCCCTACGTTATCCGCCAAAACATTCCCGAAGAGGGAACGGGGAGCTACCATGACCTCGTTTACGGCGATATATCCGTCGATTTCAAGGATATGGAGGACGGCATTCTGATCAAGAGCGACGGCATGCCGACGTATAATTTCGCCAACGTGGTGGACGATCACCTGATGGGCATCACGCACGTCATACGCGGCAGCGAATACCTTTCCTCCACGCCGAAATACAACCTGATGTACGACGCGTTCGGCTGGGAGCGCCCCGTTTATATTCACCTGCCGCCCATCATGAAGGACGAGCGGCACAAGCTTTCCAAGCGCAACGGGGACGCGAGCTACGCCGATTTCGTGGAGAAAGGGTTCGTGAAAGAAGCCATCGTCAACTATATCGCCCTGCTCGGCTGGAGCCCCAAGGAAAATATAGAGAAAATGAGCCTGAAAGAGCTTACGGAACATTTTTCGCTGGACGGCATATCCAAGTCCCCCTCCATCTTCGACGAAACGAAAATGCGCTGGCTTTCGGGCGAATATATCAAGGAAATGGGCGACGAAGAGTTCGTGGAGCGCGGCCTGCCCTTTTTTAAAAAGAGCAAGGTATACGGCAAATACGATCTGAAAAAAATAGCGGCGCTTTTGAAAACGAGGATAGAAACCTTTGCCGAAATCCCCGAAAAGGTGGACTTTTTGGAGGAATTCGGCGAATACGACGTCGCTCTTTTCACTCATAAAAAGATGAAGACGGACGCCGAGATCGCCAAAAAAGTTCTGCCCGCGGCGAGAGAGCTGCTCGCCTCGCTCGGCGCTTTCGATTTCAACACCCTGCACGACGAATTGATGGCGCTCGTATCCCGCCTCGGCATGAAAAACGGCCAGGTGCTGTGGTGCGTGAGAATCGCCATCAGCGGCAGGGAATCCACCCCCGGCGGCGTGATGGAGCTTGCGGAACTGCTCGGCAAGGAGGAAACGCTCAGACGCCTCGATTATTCCATGGCGCTTCTCGGAATGTGATGGAAATAAAAAATTTCTATAAGCTGAAGAAATACGACGTGGCCGACATCATCAAGGTCGGCTGCAGCATCTGCCTTTTCGTTCTGCTTGTCATTTTGTCCGTTCAGGGCGGAAAACGGTGGTATGTGGCCCTTTCTTTGTCGCTCGGACTGTTTATCGTATTCGAGGCAAACTCTTTCTTTATAAAAAATCTCGCGGTCAAAGCGGTGTTTTATGCGGTGGAATACGTCATACTGCTGGTGTATTCCCTGATGTTTTCCATGCCGTTTTTATCCACGCTCTATTCCCTCATCCTCGTGGATTTTTACATGAACAACACGCTTAAGGGGAACTGCGTGTTCGGCGGGCTTTCCTTTGTGGCGTACGCCGTCAGCATAGGCGTGCGCGATTATATCTTCGCCCCCGCGGCTTTCGACTTTTCCGTACTGCTCGCCACCGTTATCAACGAGTTTATCGTTTTCACGCTGGTGTTTACCATCGCGAACATGCTGAACGTGATCATCAAAAAGAACAAGGAAGTGGTAAAAAATCTGCAGGAAGTGGCGGAACGCGAAAAAAAACTGCAGGAAGCCAATGAAAATCTGAAGGAAATGGCGCAGCTCGAGGAGCGCAACCGCATAGCAAAGCAGATCCACGATACCACGGGCCATTCTATCACGACCATTATCGTGCAGACCGAGGCCGCGAAACTCAAATTCGACACCGATCCCGAGGAGGCCAAGAGCAGAATCGTTTCCGCCAACATGCAGGCGGTTACCGCGCTCGAGGAACTGAGAAAGTCCGTGCGCGTGCTTTCGGGCGAATACGTGCCGTTCAACCTGGTGGCTTCTCTCGATAAAGCCATTGCGGAAACGATGGAGGGCACGGATATCGTGATCCGCGCGAAGTATCCGGAGGAGATAGACGTAGACGAGGAAATCGGCTTTTTCATCTATACTTCGCTCAAAGAGGGGCTGAATAACGGCATACGCCACGGCCGCGCGACGGCGTTTTTGTTCGAACTGAAGATTTCCGACGGCGAAATACGCTTTCTTCTTTCGGACAACGGCATGGGCAAGGACGATTTCAAAGAGGGATACGGGCTCGGTTCCATGCGGGCGGGCGCCGAAAAGCTCGGCGGCAGCGCGGAGTTTTATACCGAAGAAGACGAGGGCATGGAAATAAAGCTTATCCTGCCCGCGCACCTCAATAAAGGAGAAAACAATGATTAAAGTCATCATCGCGGACGATCAGAAAATACTCGCCGAAGGCATCAGAACCGTTTTGGAAACTTCGGAAAAAATAAAGGTCATAGCGCTCGCCTCCGACGGAGAAGACTGTTTGAAAAAGATTGCCGAAGAAAAACCCGACGTGGTGCTTTTGGACATACGCATGCCAAATATGAACGGCGTGATCGCCACCCGCGAGATCAAAAAGAACTATCCCGACATCAAGGTGGTGATTTTAACGACTTTCGACGACAGCGACTATATTTTGGACGCCATCAATTACGGCGCGAGCGGTTATCTCTTAAAGGATATCAACGCCTCCTCCCTCATAGACGCCGTGGTGAACGCTTACAACGGCGAGCTCATTCTGCCGACCAACATCGCAAAAAAGATCACGGCGGCCGCGAAAATGGTTACTACGGGCAAGGAAATACGGCTCAAACGCGCCTTTCAGCTTTCCGACAGGGAAACGGAGATCGCGATGATGGTTTCGGAAAACTTCAACAACCGCCAGATCTCCACGGCGCTGGAGATCAGCGAGGGTACGGTGCGCAATTATATCAGCGGCATCTATATCAAGCTGGGCGCCGCCAACCGCGTGCAGGCGAAAGAGATCATTGAAAACGCCATGAAAAACGACTGATGACGGAAATCGGAAACATATCCCCGCGCTTTTTTGCAAGGCGGCTCAGCGAAAAAGACGCCGCCGCGGTATACGCGCTCGAAAGCGGCAACGCCGATTTTTTCGCGCTCACCTTTTCGTCCCCGTCGGCGGAGAGCTTTCGGGAAAACCTTGCCGCCCTGCCGCCGGGCAAGGGATATGAGGACAAATATTATATCGGTTTTTTCGACGGCGGGCGGCTGATCGCGGAGGCCGACCTGATAGCGGGGTATCCCGACGGAGAAACGGCCTACATAGGTCTTTTTATGCTCGATAAGACGAGGCAGGGAGCGGGCGAAGGCAGTCGGCTCGCGCGGGAAATTTTCCGCTTTTTCAAAGAGAGCGGCTATTTAAAAGTAAAGCTCGGCGTGATAGAGGGGAGCGAAAAAGCCGCGGCGTTTTGGAAAAAGAACGGCTTTGCCTTTACGGGAGAGCGCGTGCGGAAGGAAGGATACGCGATAGCGGGCATGATAAAATATTTAGTTTAAAATAAAAGAGGAAAGCGGAAGACGCTTTCCTCTTTATCTTTCTTTACGGTCGTTGCGGATGAACGGTTCGCGGACGGTCTTATCGAGGAGCGCCGCGTATTTTTCCGGACGGCGGTACGCGTTGCCGTGCACCTCCGCCCTGCGGTAAGCGCGCAGGGCGGCGAGATCGAATTCCGCTATGTAAACGCCCTCCTGTTCGCCCGCTTCGAGAATACACGTATCCCGGGAAACGGGAACTTCGGGCATATATGCCACGCCGTCGAACGCGCTGGAATGTCCGTTACAGTCGGGGTGCGGCGCGGGATAGTTGCACGTGGCTATGCCCAGCATGTTTTCAAACGCCCTGGCCCGCAGCTGGGAAAGGCGGTTAATTTCCATGGGACAGGCGTTGGGGACGAGAATGATTTCCGCACCCTGCAGCATGAGGACGCGCGCACTTTCGGGAAACTCCCTGTCGTAACAGATCATGGCGCCGATCTTGACCGGGCCTTCGCCGGTTTCGAGTTCGGCGGTGCGGAACCCGTCCCCCGCCGCGAGCAGGCGTTCTTCCCCGAAATCGCAGGTATGCACTTTGGAGTAGTCAAGCACTTTTTCGCCCCGTCCGTCGAAGAGCGCGAGCGAGTTGCGCGGCGCGGGCGAAAACTTTTCCAGATAGGTAACGCATATCGCCATGCCGAGTTCCTTTGCGCAGCCGGCGAACCGCCGCAAAAATTCGCCGTCGGAGGCGACGGCCTCCTCCGCAAGATCGGCGGGCGAACCTATGCGGTAACCGTTGCTCCACATTTCGGGAAAGAGGGCGAGATCCGCCCCCGCCTTTTTTGCGGCCCTGCAGTAAGAAATCCCCTTTTCGATATTGCCCCGCAGCGTGCTTTCGGGCAGGAGCTGCAGCAAGGCTATTTTAAATGTATCCATAACGCGAGTTTAGAAACGCGGTTTTGCCCGTGATGTAATCGAGCGGATTGACCGTGCCGAAGAGTATGCCGAACACGTTGATGCTCATGATGCCGCTTGCGACCTTGGACGCCGCCAGCAGGTTTTTGAAACCTTCCAGAAACCCGAAAGGCAGCAGGTCGACGACCGAAAGCGCGACGTAAACGACGAGAAAGCCCTGGATTGCCCCCAGCAGAAAACCGAGCAGGCGGTTGACGCCGCCGAGCAGGGGGATTTTGTTTACCCCTTTGAAGAGCCTGCCGATAAGGAAAAACAATATTCTGAACAGGATATAGCAAAGCACGAACCCGATGACGACAGCGATATAGTATGCGAACGCGGGCGCGAGCACGTCTACGACGGCGGTATCCGCGGGGACGGAGCCGTCCGAAGCGATTTTCAAAAGCAGGTTGACGATGAACTTGGGAACGGAGAGCGAACCTAAATTGCCCTCGTTCACCATGGAAACGGGCATGCTCATCAGTTCTTCGCCGAACACCCCGGGCAGGGCGCCCGCGACGGAGGCGCCGAGCTTGTCCGTCATGCCGAAGACGTCATTTAAAAAATCGGCCGCATTGCGGCACAGGACGAACGAAAGCACCAGCGTGAGAATTCCCGCGAGAAAACGCACGAGGAGCGACGTAAACCCCTTTATAAAGCCGTAGAAAGCAAACAGCGCCATGATCGCGATGAGAACGATGTCCACTGCGGCGTTGGAGGAAAGAAGTAAGTTTGCCATATAAATCAATATTACCACAAAAATAAAATAAATACAACTCTAAAAAGAGGTATAATTTCCCGCGCCGCGGGTATCATTATAGAAAAAGAAGGCGGCAGGGCATGAAAACTTATACTTTCAACGTATTCAACAAGTATGCAAACAACGGGATTTTCCAGGCGCTCAAGGAATTCAACGCGGACAACGCCGCGCCGATCATCGTGTGCGTGGGCAGCGATCTGGTGCTGGGCGATTCCCTCGGCCCGCTGGTCGGGACTTTTCTGAAACAGAGGAACGCGGGCGCGTATATCTACGGTACGCTCAACCAGCCGATTACGTCCAAAGAAGTGGAATACGTGCGGCGGTATTTAAAGCAGCTGCACCCGAAGTCCATGGTCATCGCCATAGACGCGGCCGTGGGCGAAACGGACGACGTGGGGCTGATCAAGGCCGTGGACAAGGGACTGAAACCCGGCCTCGGCGTGAACAAGAATTTAAGCGAGATCGGCGACGTGAGCATTATCGGCGTAGTGGCCGTGAAGTCCTTTAAAAATTACCAGCTCTTCAACCTGACGCGGCTGAGCCTGATCTACCGCATGGCGGAGACCATCGCGCATTCGGTGTCCGATTATATCGACTACTACCGCACGGAAACGGCGCCGCAGAAGGACGCCATCTGATAACGTTCATCATATTCCCCCCTTTTATTATAAAAGAACGCGCCCGCAATTTT